>CAYPXU010000053.1:0-10031 GCA_964414875.1 uncultured Zetaproteobacteria bacterium
GTAAGTGAGTATTGTTCAATGTGGCTAGCAGGAAAATAAACGGCAAGCTGAATAGCTACGAATGAATAAACATGCTGTTTTAGCATCATTACATACATCAGCCATGACACACACACCTTTAAAAGTTCATTTATCACTCAGAACACGATAGAATAGCCAATTTAAATACAAACAAGGTGCGCATATGAACACGCCAGAAGAATATAAACCATCCCGCGACACGCTACGTGCCCACCGCCAAATATTTTGGGATGCATGGCAGAAAGCACAAGCCAATTTACCACTAGATGCCTTACAAGTGCGCATTGCACGTGTGATTAAAATGCACCCTGAATACCATACTTTCTTTGATGATATGGAAGATTTTCTTGATCGTGATTTTGAAATGAATGATGGCATGAATCCTTATTTACACCTGTCGCTACATTTGGCTCTCGAAGAGCAAGCAGCAACAAAGCAGCCTCCTGAAATGGCACGCGCACTTGAATATATGGTAGCTATTAAAAAAATAGATCGCCATGATGCCTTACACAAAATTTTAGAAATTCTTGCTGAAACAGTGCATCAATCACAGCGTATGGGGCAGGAACCCGATGTTTTAGCCTATGCCACACGTCTTAAGGAGCTTATCCAATCATGATACGCAATATTATTGTCAGTCTACTCTTTTTCTTTGGACCTGCTTTATTGATGTTTGTCTTACGAAATATGTTTTTCTTCTGGAAATTACAAAAAGAAATGAAACAACATCAACCTGACATTATTGATATCACACCCCAAAAAGCAGCCGCACCATCACATTTCTTCCTTGCCAGTGTCATTGCTGTAGGTCTTATATCGGCATATTTCGCTTATAGCCAACTCACAAATAGCAACTCAGATGCTAAAACAGAATATACACCAGCGCACATCAATGCTCAGGGAGAGTTGGTTCCAGAGCAGCGCCTGACACGCCCTACCCCATAAAAGTTATAGCTAAATTTTGATTGCCTGCGTTTTTTCCATATGACCCTCTTCAGGGGTTGCTTTCAGACGCACATTGATTCCACAAAACGGACATTCATAGATATCAGCCTTCTCAGCCTGAAATTTTTCTTTGCAACGCGGGCATGTCATCTTAACCTGTTTCATTGTTCCTCCCGAATATAATAATTCTAAGCATCCAGCACTTTAAAAAAGATCTTGTTGCTACTTAAATTTAAAAAAGCAGTAACAATTTGCAACTGCAATTGAAGGTGATATGACTGATAAAATCAAGCCAAAAATAATTTCAACCACCGATGCTCTGAGTCATCTTGCACAAGGCAGTATACTTATCACCCACAGTCCACAACTGGCGAGCGACTGGAAACACCGCTATAGCACCAAACAAAACAGTGTTGCCTGTGAAACACCTCACATTTACACATGGTCTGCATGGCAATCTGAATTGTTTCAACAAGCATCGGATAAAGTTTGTCTCAAAGACATGCAAGAACAACTGCTTTGGCAACAAACCATCAAACACGAGCTTGCAAATGCAGCCGAGAGCAGTATTCGCGGTCTTGCCAAACAAGCAAGCCAAGCTTATGCACTTATGCAATCATACCAAATATCTACACAAACGCTTATACAAGCTGGTGATGATGAAGCTGAGGCTTTGGCGCGTTGGATTGATGTTATACATGTCCAACTTGAGCAAGCTGACTACCGTCCATACATACTCAAAGCCGATATATCTGCCCTACTACTCACATCTAAAAAAGATTTAAACCTTCCTACATGCATCATCTTTGATGGCTTTGAATGTTTTACACCCATGCAAGAGCAACATCTTAATATGTACGCCAATATGGGCATTAAAATCTCGCAAATTCAACACCAGACATCGCCACAGAACATCACCCTGCATCCATGCCAAGATGAACTAGCAGAATATCAACACCTTGCCCTGCAAACCCAAGTCATTCTTGAGAAACAACCACAGGCTCGTATTGCTCTTGTAAGCGTGCAAACAAGCCAACAAAGCGAGCTATGCGAGCTTAAACGGTATATGCAAAAAGTTTTAAACCCTACATCTCGCTTGCACCCTGAAATACAACAACAAATCATCGCCACACAAGAGATATTGGCGGATAGCCCGATGATTCAGCAAGCTCTGCACATGCTTGCCCAAGCTGCACATCACGAGCTAGCTTTTGAAGATTTTTCACCTTTGCTATTTTGCCCTTGGATACGAGGTTTTGAACAAGAGCGCATGGCACGTGCCTCGTTGGAAGCTACATTCCGTCAACAAAACCGCCATCGCATCCAGCTTAAGCCTCTTTTAAACTCATCCGAGTTACAGCTCATGCCTGCTTTCAAAAGCTGTATTGAAAGCATCACAACATGGCAACAAAACCTACCTAAAAAGCAATCTGCTGCACATTGGATCAAAGCCTGTCAGCAGCTATTACAATCTTGTGGTTTTCTTCAAGCTGGGTTGGCGCATGAAAGTGAGCGTAATGCATACGAAATACAATGGATGAATGCATTGCATGAAAATATCACCCAATTGATTGCCTTGGATGCCATACAAGAAAGCTGTACATGGTCACAATTTCTTATTCATTTGCGCTCTAGTTGCGCGGAAACAAAAATATCCCAACCAGTAGACTTGCCCAATGTCATGGTATTAAACATGCAACAAGCCATTGCTATGCAATTTGATTATGCGCTTATTTACGGCATGGATGACAGCAGTTTCCCACCTGTCCCACGTCCACAAAGCTTCTTACCCATTCGTATGCAACAAGATTATCGCATACCCATGTCACATGGCTCTTTGGTATTTGAATCCTGCCAATGGTTATGGCAACAAATGTTGCATATTGCGCCACATATCATGGTGAGTTATGCTGAGCTACGTGATGAGCAAAGCATGCAAGCATCAAGCTTTGTCTCTTCATTACCCATCAAGGCTGCTTTATACCATAAAACAATCGTTAAAACATGGGTAACAGAAGACTTTGATGATACCCAACTCGTGCCTGTACATAATATTGACCCTATTCGCGGCGGCACAGGTATTATCAAACATCAATCAGCCTGCCCCTTTCGAGCTTTTGCAGTGCATCGTTTACGCATTGATGCCTTGGCTGAGACTAGCCCTGGCATTGAGCCTTCCACCAAAGGTTCGTTGATTCATCTGGCATTGGAATATATTTGGCAACAATTACTCACCCAGCAAAAACTATTGGCTATGAGTGATGAACAACGACAAAAGCTCATTGAACATAGCATTGAACATGCTTGCTTGCATAACAAGAAACCCGTTGATTTTCATAGCCAAGATATTGAGAAAAAACGTATGCATGGTTTATTGCAACAATGGTTAACATTAGAAAGCCAGCGCCCCTCTTTTCAAATCGAAGCACTGGAAAAAACCTATCAATTATCATTGCCAACCACAGGAAAGCTTTCTTTTCCCATCACTATTAAAACTGACCGTATGGATAAGGATGCCCATGGTCATCGTTTATTAATTGATTACAAAACAGGGGCAAAACAATCCTCTAGCCAATGGCTTGGTGAGCGCATCGCTGAACCACAGTTGCCAATTTATGCCTTGGCTGCTGATTTAGGCGCACAAGATGCCGTAAGTTTCGCCAGCATTCGTAGTGGTGAAGATATGGGGTTTGAAGGTTTAAGTGGTGAAGATATGGGCATCAAAGGGCTGACCTTATGCGATGGTAAACGCAGCCGACCTGATGATTGGCAAGCAGTCTTAAATATTTGGCGGCAACAGATTGATGCTCTGGCTGAGGAATTTATTCAGGGGTGCAGTGATGTTGCACCACGCGATAAAGATGCCTGTAAATATTGCCAACTCGAAGCTATTTGTCGTATTGATGAGTTGGCAGAGCAGCAGCTCACAAACAAGGAGAAAACGTCATGAGTAGCGAAGTTCGCCAACAGGCGATTTCACCCCAGCAATCCTTTCTGGTGCAAGCACCTGCTGGCTCAGGTAAAACAGAATTGCTCACCCAGCGTATTTTGGCACTGCTTACAGTCGCGCAAGAGCCTGAAGAAATTATGGCACTAACCTTCACCCGCAAAGCTGCTGCGGAGATGCGGGCGCGTGTCCTAGAATCACTTCATATGAGCAAGCCTGATGATGAAAAAAGTCATCGTATGGGCACTTGGCGCTTGGCTAAAAAAGTATTGCAACGCTCCCATGAGCGGCAGTGGAAGCTGCTAGAAAACCCCAATCGTCTGCGCATGATGACGTTAGATAGCCTGACATCTATGTTGGCACGCCAGCTACCCCTGCTTTCTGGATTGGGTGATATGCCACGTCCTAGCGAACATGCCAGCGCGATGTACCAGCAAGCTGCCGAAAACACCCTCAATCATGCAGCACGCCATTATCGCACATCCGTAGAAACACTCTTATTACATCAAGATCACAATACCGCCGCAGTGATTTCTCTGATTGCCAACATGCTACAAAACCGCGAGCAATGGTTAAAATATATCGCTAAATATGCCCGCAACACACAAGGTTTACGTGATTTATTGGAGCATAATCTTGGTTATTATCTTGAGCATCAATTACAACAATGTAATGTTTTTATACCTTTGGAATACAAAGCCGATTTACCTACTTTAATGAGCTTTGCAGCCGAGCATGGCGGTTCGGATTTATGGAACATCGGGGCATGGCCAGAAGATGATATAGAACACCTGCAAACATGGCAGACTATCGCAGATTTCTTGCTCACTGGCAGTGGTACATTTCGTAAAACAGTGACCAAAACACAAGGTTTTCCTGCCGACAGAAAAGATGAAAAGAGTGCTGTTTTAAATATTCTTGCACATCTATCTGATATTCCCGAACTTGCACAGCAATGGCATGATATTCAAAAGATGCCCGACTCGCCGCATTTCTCCAATGCGCAATGGCAAGTGTTAGAGGCACTTTTCACCCTATTGCCGCTTGCCTCTTCTGAGTTGCAAAACATATTCACACAACAGGGTACAGCAGATTTCACTGAAATATCACTGCGTGCATTGGATGCATTATCCGATGAGCAAGGTCGTCCATCGGATGTATTGCTAAAGCTCGATTATCGTATTCAACATATCTTGGTGGATGAATTTCAAGATACTTCTGAGTTACAAATTGAATTATTACGTTGCCTTACAGCAGGTTGGCAAGAGCAAGATGGACGCACACTCTTTATGGTTGGCGATCCTATGCAGTCCATTTATCGCTTTCGCAAAGCTGAAGTTAGTTTGTTTTTAGAAGCAGCGAGAAATAATGTGGATTTGCCTGAAATTTTAGCTTGCTCATTGCAACGCAATTTCCGCTCTAGCCCCAATATTGTGCATTGGGTCAACCGTGCTTTTGCACAAATATTCCCAGCCCAAGCCGATGCGATCAGTGGTGCGGTATGCCATGCTCAAGCCGAAGCGGCACGTGAGCATGAAGGTAATGTTCATCTGCACCTACAAACAGGCGAAGATACACAAGGCGAAGCCATGGCTATCATGGAAATCATTCAAGAGGCGCGTCAACAAGGACAACGGGTTGGCATACTTGCTCGCACCCGCAAACATTTACATGCCATCATGCCTACCCTTGAGAGCGCAGGGATTGCATTTCGTGCAGTGAAGATTCTTCCCTTGGCGGCACAGCCAGAAATTCGAACGTTACGTGCCTTAACACGTGCCTTGTTACACCCCGCCGATAAAGCATCTTGGGCAGCCTTGTTGCGTGCGCCATGTTGCGGACTAAACAATCGGGAACTCTTTGATGTGTTGGGCAGTCATCTCTCACAACCAGTCTGGGAAATTTTGCATGATGCCGAATTATTATCCTCACTGCAGCCTAATACCCGCTTACGCGTCGAGCATCTCACCCATGCATTGGAACCCTGCATGGCAACAGTCGGACATATATCCGTTCGACATTGTATCGAAACAGCTTGGTTGCGCCTTGGTATGCCGCATTTATTAAAGGGCAGTGCCCATACCAATGTTGAAATGGTTCTACAGCTTTTGGATAGTCTGGAGTCCGAACATGTTGCAGGCTCAATTCACTTTAGACACTTTGATGAACGCCTTGAATTTTTGTATGCCGCTCCCAATAGTAGCCCTGATGCTGCTATGGTAGAATTGATGACCATTCATGGCGCAAAAGGTCTGCAATGGGATGTAGTTATTTTACCAGGCATGGGCAAAACAAGTGGGCGAAATGATGCGCCTTTGATTGCTTTCACCGAAGCGCCTATACAAGGCGAAGGTTTGTTTTTACTCTCCCCTAAAGCGCAAACGCGCAGCAAAGATAAGCTATTTTCATTTATTCAAAATATTGAAAAGAATAAAGGTTTACACGAACAGCATCGCCAACTCTACGTTGCCTGCACCCGTGCAGAGAGTCAGCTACATATTTTCGGGCATGTATCAGAGAAAAATGGCACAGCCACAAAAGGTTCTTTTTTACACACGCTTCTTGAGCATGATGAAGCCTGTTTTGGCGCAGATATAACACAGCTTGAAAAGCTTGAATTCGATAGCACAAGTGTTGCTACAAAACTTCAACGCATACGTGATACACCAGCCGCCATAGCACCATTCTCAACGGTTAATTCAGAGCAACAAAACAAAGCCATCTTTGCTTGGGCGGGGTTGGAAGCGGCACCTGTGGGTAATGTCTTACATGCCATATTTGAAGATATTGCCAATATAGGCATTGAGCAATGGAGCCCTGAAAATAGTAATAAAACCATGCGGCGATTGCTTATTCAAGAAGGTTTATCAGGAGATATATTAGAGGCTGCCCTGCACCGCTGCCAAGCTGGGCTAAATAACACCTTAAACAGTGAGCGTGGCAAGTGGATATTATCAAACAAACATCAGCATGCCCATTGTGAGTGGGCAATTTCCCATCTCAATGGCTCTCGCCTCTCTC
Source organism: uncultured Zetaproteobacteria bacterium (assembly GCA_964414875.1). Taxonomy (GTDB): domain Bacteria; phylum Pseudomonadota; class Zetaproteobacteria; order Mariprofundales; family Mariprofundaceae. Next base: position 6,935 of record CAYPXU010000053.1, read on the forward strand.
ATTATATCGTGGATCGAAGTTTTGAGGATGAAAATGGCATACGCTGGATCATTGATTACAAAACTGCCAGCCATGAAGGTGGCGATATAGAGCACTTTCTTAACGAGGAATGCCAGCGTCATCAAAGCCAATTGCAGCGTTATGCACTTGCCTTACAAGCCATGGGACATCACAATCTGCAACTTGCACTATATTTTCCCATGCTCGATGCGTGGCGAGAGTGGGAAGCTTTCCCAGAAGCAAGCCATGAAAGGGAAGAAAGATGAAAAAAATCACTGTATTAGCATTATTCATGATTGCCATACTAGCGGTGCCTTTTGCTATCGGATTTATCACCGAGCAGCGTAGTGAGGAATTAACCGCGCACTATCGCTCAAACCCAGCAATCCATAACATAGAAGATAGCTTTCAACGTGGTTGGTTTCATAGTGATGTGCTATCTAAAATATCGCTTTATTTACCTGAAATAAGTGATAAAAACATTGAAGTCGTCGTACATCAATCTGTACGCCAAGGACCTATTTTATGGGGAGGTAACCGCCCCCTATCTTTTGGATTTGCCGATGTAAAAACTGATATTGAACTGCCTGCTGATATGCAAAATAAATTCACACAAACACTTGGCAGAAGCATCAGTATGCTTAGCCAGTTACACTATGACGGCTCACAAAGTTCCACACTTTCTATACCTGAATTCACCCAAACCAGTAAAGACAATACACATATCACCTTTCATCCACTCACCTTAAAAGCCCATAGCAATCTACCCGTAAAGCAAATACAAGGAACATTAAACTGGCAGGGTATTGAGCTATCCAAAGCCGACAACCACACCAAGATTGGAAAAAGCTTATCCCATATGGATGTACAAAAAGAGGGCATTATTTGGGTGGGTGATATGGATTGGAGCACAGACACGCTTTCATTCCGCGATAAAGAAAACAGCTTTCATATTGAACATATTGATATCAATGGAGAAACACGTATTGATACACAGCAACGTGTATCTAGCTCACAAAGCCTTCATGTTGAGCGAATCAAAAATCAAGGCATTGAATATGGCCCTGGAAAATACACCATCATACTGAATCATATTCCGCTAAGTGTTTTTGAGAAATTGGATAAAATGCAGCAACAAATTTCCGCCTTGCCTGTTGCACAGCAAGAGCAAGCCATGAAAAACATAGGCTTTAGCATGTTTAGCTTATTGCCTGCTATGTTAGCTGCTGAACCCGAAATCAAATTGCACGATGTTTCACTCACCACGCCCGATGGTGATATTCAAGGTGAATTTTATTTTACACTTACAGGTCTGAACAAGCAGGATGTGATGAATTTTACAAAAATTAAGAAACATATTCGTATGGATATGCAAGTGCAGTTCCCATGGGCCTTGGTGCCTGATGCTAAAAAAGCAAATATTGAAACATTATTACAAAAGGGTTGGCTACTGGAAGATGATGATATGCTGCATAGCACACTGCATATGGCGGACGGCGTTTTAACCATCAATAATCAGCCCGTCGCCCTACCCTTTTAAGGAAGGTTTATGTTTACAGGAATTATTCAAGATGTCGGAACTATCCGAAACATCACCCACGAAAAGCAGCAAAGCCATATGAGCTTTGAAACCGCCCTCGATATGTCCAACTGGCAGTTGGGTGATTCGGTGGCAGTGGATGGTTGCTGTTTGACCATCACAGATTTCCCCGCCAAGCATCAATGGACGGCAACATTATCCTTAGAAACACTCAAACTAACGACCTTTTCCGATGCTAAAGTCGGAAGAAAAATCAATATGGAGCCTGCTTTGCACGTTGGTGATGCTTTGGGTGGGCATATTGTAACAGGTCATGTCGATGCTCTTGCAGTAGTAAAAACCATCACAAATATTGGTGAACATAAAGCCTTTAGCTTTGTTGCACCTGAGGAATTAGCACGTTATATTGTCAAAAAAGGCTCGATCACAGTCAATGGCACCAGCCTGACTGTCAACGATGTGGACGAATGTTGCTTTACCGTCAACCTGATTCCACATACCTTGTCGCACACAAATTTGGGTCAGTTGCAAGAAAATGACCCTGTAAATATCGAAACAGATATGTTTGCGCGTTATGTTGAGCGTATTATGTACTTTCAAAACAAGTCTGAGGAGACTAAATGAGCCTTGCCAGTTGCGAAGAACTGATTGAAGAGTTGCGTGCCGGACGCATGATTATCCTTGCCGATGACGAAGATCGTGAAAATGAAGGCGATTTGGTTATGGCTGCTGAATGGGTAACGCCTGAAGCTGTGAACTTTATGGCGACGCATGGTAGGGGCTTAATTTGCTTAACCCTTGAAGAAGAGCAAGTAGATAAGCTTGCCCTGCCTTTAATGACAGCCAATATTAACTCCAAATTTAAAACCAATTTCACAGTATCAATTGAAGCCGCTGAAGGTGTCACTACAGGCATCTCTGCATTTGATAGAGCGCACACCATTCGTACTGCTATCAAAACTACCGTAGAAGCCAAAGACATTCATTCACCGGGTCATGTATTTCCACTTAAAGGGCGCGAAGGTGGCGTACTGGTGCGAGCAGGACATACCGAAGCATCGATTGATTTGGCGCGTATGGCTGGTTTAAAAGCTGCTGGCGTGATTTGCGAGATTATGAACGAAGATGGCACAATGGCTCGTATGCCCGAGTTGAAAAAGTTCGCTAAAAAGCATGACATTAAGATTGGTTGCATTGCGGACTTGATTTCACATCGTTTAAAACATGATTCTTTGGTCAAACGCGAAGTAGAAGTTCGTTTACCCACTGAGTTTGGTGACTTTAATATGCTTGGTTATACCAATATGGTGGATGATGCAGAGCATGTTGCTTTGGTGATGGGTAACCCTACTGCTGAAAAACCATGTTTGGTGCGTGTACACTCAGAATGCCTAACCGGTGATGTTTTCACCTCTCGTCGCTGCGATTGTGGCTCACAGCTGCATGCTGCCATGCGTCAGGTTGCCAAAGCAGGTGAAGGCGTTATTTTATATCTTCGTCAAGAAGGTCGCGGCATTGGTTTGCTGAATAAACTCAAAGCCTACCAACTGCAAGATG
>CAYPXU010000054.1:0-9922 GCA_964414875.1 uncultured Zetaproteobacteria bacterium
TGCTTTCATCCACATAGTTATCAATTAACACAATCGATTGATTGGCTGACCTGATTAAATCCGCCACAAACAGATAGGCATCAAACACTTGTCCGTCAAAAAAGATGCCTTGTTTTGGCTTGATCTCTCTGGCTTCAATGGCTTCAAGCACTTTATCCAGTTTAGTTTCCGTGAGGTGTTGCTTATGCTCAAGACTAGCCATGCGTTGGAAAATAACCGCGTTGTTAGCAATAAACTTTCGCATACCCACAAACGCATCCATAATCTGAATACTGATATTGATAGCGGTGTCACTTCGCAGCACTGCTGAAAGCATAGCAACGCCTTGTTCTGTAAATACATGCGGTAACACGGTTGAATGTTTAAGGTTTTTGAACCGGTCACAATTTGTGACCAGTTCACCTTTTTCACTTTTGCTCAGTTGAAATCTGAATTGTTCTGGGAAACGGGTGAAGTTCCTTTTTACCGCTTGATTCAATGCCTTTGTTTCCACCTGATATAATTCAGCTAAATCCCTATCCACCATGACTTGCAAACCACGGATGCTAAAAATCCTGCTTTGGATATGCGAATCGATAATGGGTAGATGTTCACTCATAACCCAACGCCTTCAAATAACCTGCCATCTCTACTTCCAAATCAGCCAGTTTATCTTTGAGTTGCTCGCGCTCTTGAAGCACTGCCATCAAATCAATCTCTTCTTCTTCCTCAAAGGTATCCACATAACGGGGTATATTAAGGTTAAAATCGTTTTCTTTGACTTCATCGAAGCTGGCGAGATAAGCGTATTTATCGACGGTTTCACGTGCTTTGTAAGTTTCAAGAATTTTGCTTAAATGCTCTTCGGTGAGAAAGTTTTGATTCTTACCATCTTTATATTCACGACTGGCATCAATAAATAATACATTTTTATCCGCTTTATTCTTTTTGAAAATAAGAATGGCTGCTGGAATGCCTGTGCCGTAAAAGAGCTTTTCAGGCAAACCAATCACAGTATCAAGCAGGTTTTCTTCAATCAACTTGGTACGAATTTTCCCTTCTGCTGCACCTCGAAAAAGCACACCGTGGGGAACCACAATACCCATTCGACCAGAACCAGGCTTCATGGTTTCAATCATGTGCAAGACAAATGCATAATCTGCCTTGGTTCTTGGTGGTACACCTCGGCGAAAGCGACCGTATGGGTCATCTTGTGCTGTTCCATGCCCCCATTGATCCAAACTGAATGGCGGGTTTGCCACAATCACATCAAAGTGTTTGAGCTTACCTTCACCTTCAAGCAGTTTGGGATTGCGAAGGGTGTCCCCCCATTCAATTTGGTGATTATCTTCGCCATGCAGAAACATGTTCATCTTGGCAAGCGCCCAAGTAGAGCCAATAGCTTCCTGACCATACAAAGCATAACGCTTGGAGCCATTAAATTGTTTTTTAACTTGACCACCACACTTCATCAATAATGAGCCTGATCCACAAGTGGGGTCACAAATATCATCACCTTCTTTAGGCTCTACCAAACGTGATATAAGGGTTGAAACTTCAGGAGGCGTGTAAAATTCACCCGCTTTTTTACCCGATGTGGCAGCAAAGTTTTTAATCAGAAACTCATAGGCATTGCCAATGATGTCCAATGCGCCAACACGAGAGGGGCGAAGGTTTAACTCTCTGGTGGCGAACACATCGAGCAAGTAACATAGAATGTCATTTTTCTGCTTGTCTTCACCAAGCTTATTGGAGTTAAAGCTAATATCCTGAAACACATCACGGAGCTTGCCGATGTTTGCTTCCTCAATGGCATGCAAAGCTTTGTCGATACGCTCACCAACACCAGGCTCATGACGAGACTCATATAATGTGTAGAAACTTGCTGAATCAGGAAGAACGAACCTCTCATTTTTCATAAGCTCATCAATCAGCGCTTTCTCATTACCATGCTCGGTTTCGTATTTCTCTCTGTGATCTAGCCATACATCAGATATGTATTTAAGAAAAAGCATGGTTAATACATAGTCTTTATAGATATCCGGTGAGATTACCCCTCGGAAAACATCACAAGCGCGCCATACTGCCTTGTTGATATCATCTTGGTTTATTGGTGTGTTTGGCATTATTTATTCCTCGTTAATAGGTCGTTCGCTATTGCATTCATCATATCCAGATGATTTCCCTGCAAGGCATTCAAAACAGCACGCTGCTTTTCCCAGCAACGAATCATCTCTACAATTCTATATTGTTCTTCAAGTGAAGGAATCAACAGCATTACCTCAGTAAGGATACTTTTTCGAATTCCTATCACTGCTGAGCCTTCCGCAGATTGTGCAAAGTACCTTTGTGCTGGGGACTGGTTTAGTTGCCATGCAAGAAACTCCGGAAGCACAGCGCAAGGGTCTGTTCGGATTTGAAAAAAATGTGGCGAAAGAACTGTCTTGTCAGGGCCGTTACTAACCACAATCGCACGATTATTCATTCCCCGTGCTGTAAATATAACATCTCCATCCTGGAGCCATACTGATGGATTTCGGCCAGGCAGTTCCGTTCTTACCACTGAATCCCAAGCTATCCCATCAACTAGATCAACATCTTTCATCTGAACGACGGACACTGAACCGCCCTCACTAGAAATCACTTTTCCTCTGAAGGAATAGCCAGAAAACACTGACGAAATATCATCTAATCTGCTTATCATGTGAAGTATAATATTACGTCAACTAAATTAATGCAATATTTTTGATGTATAATGCCAGTTTTCTCCTACGCTCTTGCCCGACTTTAATACAGCGAGGTGTTTTTTTTGAAGGCTATAGACAACTACTGTCATATTGAGTGGGCAGAACAAGGTAAACGGGATAGAAAAGTTGTAAGGCGCTCTAACTATCGTGTTACAGGGAAATACCCTAGTTGGAAGATGCTGCGAATGATGCAGTGGGAATCCACAATTGAGCGCGATGCTTTTTATCTATTTGACGGAACACCAAACATATACAGGACTGCTGGGCACCCTACTCCTCTTCAGTGTCCCTCACCTTTCGCTGTCGTACTTTAGATGATGCCACCCGACTCGCGTTTTTAGCTTTTTTACGTTTCTCTACAAATGGAGCCTGCTCTTTATGGTGCTTGGATTCTTTTTTGATTTTTAGGTAGTTTTTATAATGTTCAGCATCAAGCTCATGACTCGCCAATGCCATCAAAATAGCACAATCTGGCTCATTACTATGCCCACAATTGGAGAATCGGCACTTTTGAGTAAGTTCCAGTATATCTGTAAAGCTACCTTCAATACCTTCACTCACTTCTGAAACTGCCAGCTCACGCATGCCTGGCATATCAATCAACATTGCGCCCTCTTTAAGCATAATAAGATGCCGTCGAACGGTTGTATGTTTGCCTTGCCCTGAATCACTCACGGCTTGCGTTTCAAAAGCATCGCGACCCATAAGCTGGTTCATCAAAGAGCTTTTACCTACACCAGAAGAGCCGAGCAGACAGTAGGTTTTCTTAGGCTCTATGAACTGACGCAGTTCATCCAAACCATCACCTGTCGTGTTACTAATCGACAGAATTTTTATGTTTATCCCAGCATCTCGAATATCCTTCATCAATAGCTGTAAAGCCTCGTCACTGATTAGGTCGGTCTTGGTAAACAATAATACAGCTTCAATATGCGCCTCATGCGTCATCACCAAAAAGCGTTCAAGCTTGCGCACATTAAAATCGTAATGGCACGCCATGACAATAAAACCAATATCAATATTGGAGCCCAACATCTGAAATTCTTCGTTGTAGCCTACAGTCTTACGTTGCAATAATGTTTTTCTTGGCAAGATATTATGGATACTCGCAAACGGTTTGGAATCATCGGACTCCGAATCATGATGCTCAAGGCACACCCAGTCTCCCACACATGGGAACTTTGCAGCCGATTCAGCCTCATAAAAGAACTTTCCCAATAACTCGGCGGAAAACTCACCATTGCCATCATGCAGCAGTATACGACCTCTATCTATCGCAACGACCCGCGCCAAACTATATTTCGAGTCGCACAACTCACGTGCATGAGCTTCAAACCAACTATCTAAACCAAGGTCACTTAGCTTCATCATTCGCAAATCAATCCGACCAAACCAATACAGGTTTACGCGCGGCTTGCGTTTCATCTAAACGTCTGCGGATCGGCTTTACAGGCGCATCATGTAAAATTTTCGTATCGCCCGCTTCACATTGCGCAGCAATTTCAAGCATGGCATCACAAAAGCTATCAAGCGTTGCTTTGGATTCCGTTTCAGTCGGCTCAATCAGCATTGCCCCATGTACAATCAATGGGAAATACACTGTCATGGGATGAAAACCCAAATCAATCAGTTGCTTGGCAACATCAAGTGTTTTGATGCCATGTTTATTTTGGTATTCATCGGTGAGCAGGCATTCATGTTTGCATAGGCCTTCAAATGGCACGTGATAAGCATCTTTAAGACGATGCAATACATAGTTCGCATTTAGCACCGCATCTTGGGCAATTTTATGCAAATGATCATGACCAAAAGCAGCAATATAAGCATGCGCACGCAGCAATACCCCAACCTGACCAAGCGAGCCTAAAATGGTTCCGCAGGATTGTTCATCCTGTGTTTCAATCCGATAATCATCACCATCTTTTACAATGCGTGGTACAGGCAAATAGGGTGCAAGCGTATCATTCACCACCACAGGCCCAGCACCAGGGCCACCACCACCATGCGGTGTGGAAAAGGTTTTATGCACATTAATATGCAGGCAATCAATACCCATATCACCAGGGCGTGCCATGCCAACCAAAGCATTCAGATTCGCTCCATCACCATACACCAAACCACCAGCATCATGCACCAACTGACAGATTTCTTTGATATCCGATTCAAATGCCCCAGCGGTATTCGGGTTGGTCATCATCAAAGCCGCAACGTCATCATCGAGGTGTTTTTTCAACTCCTCTAAATCAATGCGACCATCTGCACCTGATTTTAATTCCACACAATGCATGCCACACAATGCTGCTGATGCAGGGTTAGTGCCATGCGCTGAATCAGGAACCAATACTTTTTTGCGATGTTGCTGACCACGTGCATCAAGGCATGACCGAATCATCATCAGGCCAGCAAGTTCGCCATGTGCGCCTGCGGCTGGTTGCAACGTTACATTGGAAAAACCTGCGATTTCACACAACCATGTTTGCAATTCATAAAGCAGTGCCAACACACCCTGCACACTACCCACAGGTTGATCGGGATGAATATTCGCCAAGCCTGAGAAGCGCACTACCTGCTCATTCACACGTGGATTATATTTCATGGTACAAGAACCAAGCGGATAAAAACCCGTTTCAATGCCGTGATTCCATTGCGACATACGCACAAAATGCCGTACCGTTTCAGGTTCGGATAAACCTGGAATATTAGCTTTTTCTTGCCGCGAAAATGCACTCAGATCAGAAGAAATATCACCTTGCACACCTGGTAAACTGATGGCTTCAGCGGCTTCATGGGCATGTTCAAATAATAATGGCTCTTCATGTTGAATACCACCGACAGCGGAGTATGTATTAGAGGTATACGCTGTACTCATGCCACCACCTCCAAAGCTGCCAAGTAATCTTGAATATCAGCCTCTTCAATCATTTCCGTGGTCGTAACCAACAAGTGCTTGGCATCCATACTACTATCCAAGTTTTCCAATGGAATACCTGCAAAAATATCACGTTTGCGAGCTTCTGCCAAAAATGCATCACGTTTTTCCTGACTTTCAAAACTCAACACAGTTTCATGGAAGCGAGTATCTTGCGCAGCTGTAACATGGGCAGGAAGTTTGCATGTTAAACGATGCAATGCCGCAGCCGAGCGTTGTGCCACTGTTTTGAGACCTTCATCACCCATCAAGGTCATATATGCTGCTGCTGCAGTACACATCAAACCTTGGTTGGAGCAGATATTGGAAGTCGCCTTTTCACGGCGGATATGTTGTTCACGGGTGGATAAAGTTAATACAAACCCACGTTTGCCATCAGCATCGGAGGTCATACCACACACACGCCCTGGCATTTGTCGTACATATTTCTGTTTGCAGGTAAACAAACCCAAATGCGGACCACCAAAACCCATAGGGATACCCAGTGACTGTCCAGAACCCACCGCAATATCCGCGCCCAGCGCACCTGGCGACTCAATCAAAGCAAAGGCTGTGGCATCAGAAAACGCCACCACCATCAAACATTTGGCTGCATCGCATGCAGCCCGCAATGGAGCTAAATCATAGACTGAGCCATAAAAATCAGGATATTGTACAATCACACAGGCTGTTTTCTCATCAATGCTGGCAATAACCTTATGCAAGTCTGTGCCAAAACCACCCACCGCCACTTCAATATATTCACCATCAAGGCGAGAAAGGTAATTCTGCGTTACTGAGCGATAACGCGGGTTCACCGAACCCGCCATAACCACTTTTGATTTCCGTGTTACACGCCGTGCCATCAACGCCGCTTCTGCTGTGGCTGTGGCTGCTTCATACATAGAGGCATTGGATACATCCATACCTGTCAAACGCGCAACCATGGTTTGAAATTCAAACAAGGTTTGCAACGTACCTTGAGAAATTTCGGGCTGATAAGGTGTATATGCGGTTAAAAATTCACCACGCGAAATAACATAATCAACCACCGCAGGCACAAAGTGGTGATACGTACCGCCACCCAAGAAACAACGCGTATTACCCGCATGACGATTCTGCTCAGATGCCTTGGTAAATTTACGTACAATCCCAGCTTCCGACAAAGCTTCAGGCAAATTTAAGCTGCCTTGCTCAAGATGAAACTCATCAGGAATATCGGCAAATAAATCGGACATCGAATCCATACCCATGCTTTCCAGCATAGCGGTGCGATCAGTATCAGTATGGGGTAAAAATCTCATGTTTGACTCTCAAACCAAAAACTTAAACGAGCACGAAGTTTTGCTTTGTGCTCGTTTAAGTTTTTGGAAAATTATTCGTTACTATTCAGCATATTCATTTAAACACGCATAGTGTGTCATGTCGAACGTCGTTGAGACATCTTTTAACGCAATCTCTATGAAAGATCCCTCAACTTCGCTTAAGGAGATGCCGTAGGCAGAGAAAATACCCTAGGCTACGGAATGACACCTTAAAATATCATGCTGAATAGTTACAATTATTCTTCTAAGAACGTGGTATATTCATCATCAGACATTAGCTCATCACTATTGCCCGACATCTTCACTTTGGCAATCCAGCCTGCACCATAAGGTTCGGTATTCACTTTCTCAGGCTCGCTTTCAAGCAACTCATTCACTGCAATGATTTCACCCGCTACAGGTGCATAAATATCTGATACTGCTTTCACCGATTCAACCACAGCATAGGCTTCAGCAGCTTCCACAGTGCGCCCGATTTCAGGCAGCTCCACAAATACAATATCACCCAAGGCTTCTTGGGCATGATCAGAAATACCGAATGTAGCTATATCGCCTTCAATACGTACCCATTCATGTTCTTTGGTATATTTTAAATCAGCAGGAATTGACATGTTCTCTCTCCTAAACCTTCAATTACTTTTTAACGTTACTTCTTACAAATGGCAAAGACGTGCGCTCAGCCTTTACTTGCTTACCACGAATCTCAATACTTATATCGCCTTCTAGTGCATGTTCTGGTTTCACATAGGCTAATGCAACACCACCCGCCATTGGCGAATGCATACCAGAGGTCACTTCACCACTTTCAACACCATCCACAAACACTTTGTAATGCTCACGCGGAATACCACGCTCTGTCAATTTAATCGCAATCAGACGTTTTCTTGCACCTTCTGATTTACGCGCTTCCACGGCATCCCTTCCAATAAAACCACCTTTATCCAGCTTGGTAATCCACATAAGCTTGGCTTCAACAGGTGTTACGGCATCGGATATTTCATGTCCATAAAGCGCATAACCCATTTCAGTACGTAACATATCACGCGCCGCCAAACCAATCGGTATTGCGCCATTTGCAAGCAAAGCATGCCAAACATCAACGGCAATCGCGTTGGGAATATAAATCTCAAAACCATCTTCACCTGTATAACCCGTGCGTGAAATAATACCATAAGCGTTGCCAATCTTACCGCGAGCAAATTTGTAATAAGCAATGCTTTCTAAATTTATATCTGTGATGGATTGTAGTGCCGCTTGGGCTTTTGCACCTTGTAATGCCAGCAGCGTAGTATCATCGGATTCATCAGTGACAGTCACATCAAAGCTTTCTGACTTAGCTTGTAAATGTGCAACATCTTTATGACGATTCGCCGCATTGATACACAAGTAATAAGCTTTATCATTGATTTTATAAGTGGTAATATCATCAATAAATGTACCCTGCTCATTCAAAAGGGCTGAGTATTGCACCTGTCCATCCACAAGTTTGGACACATCATTGCTGGTTACATATTGTAAAAAAGCCAGTGCCTCTTTGCCCTCAACGCGCACTTGTCCCATGTGGGTAATATCAAAAATTCCAGCTTCGCCATCACGCACAGCAGTATATTCTTTTAATGCACCTTGTTTATATTGCACAGGCAACTCATAACCTGCAAACGGTACAATTTTCCCGCCTGCCGCCACATGCGCGTCATACAAGGGCGTTTTCAACAGTTCACTCACCTTTATCGTCCCCATCATCACCAATATGCACCTTAAAAGCTTGAATGGTATTGGCTAACAACATGGTAATGGTCATCGGCCCTACACCGCCTGGTACTGGTGTAATCCACGCTGCACGTTTGGATGCTGCCTCAAAATCCACATCCCCCGTCAAAGATCCATTTTCAAGTCGGTGAATACCAACATCAATAACTGTTGCCCCCTTTTTAATCCACGCGCCTTCAATCAAGCCCTGTTTACCTGCCGCCGCAACGACAATATCGGCACGCTCAATATGGCTTTGTAAATTGTTCGTGAAACGATGACAGACCGTGACCGTCGCTCCTGCCAGCAGTAATTCCATTGCCATAGGTCGTCCAACAATATTAGAAGCTCCAACAATCACCGCTTCTTTACCATGCAAATCTTGCTCTGTTTCTTCAAGCAGCTTCATGCAACCATAAGGCGTGCAAGAGCGCAAAGTAGGCTGACGAACCGTTAAACAACCAACATTGTATGGGTGAAAACCATCCACATCCTTACTTGGGTCAATGGCACTTAAAATGGCATCGGAATGAATATGAGCTGGCACAGGCAACTGCACCAAAATACCATCCACCTTAGGATCAGCATTCAACTCGCTAATCAAACCCAATAGGTGTTGCTGCGTCGTATTCGCATCCAATTCATAGGAAAACGAAGCAATACCCGCTTTTTCACAGCCTATTTTTTTGTTTTTTACATACACATGCGAAGCAGGGTCGCTGCCTACAATAATCACAGCCAAACCAGGCGCACGACCATGTTTTTGCTTTAATTGGGCAGTTTCATCATGCATAGCTACACGCATACGTTCGGCAAGCGCCTTGCCATCAAGAATTTTAGCTGAGGTTGTTTGAGTCATATCCCGCATTGTGACAAAGGTTTTTCTTTTCGTAAATCAACGATTTATCCGAATGGAAGCCGCCCCTTTGCAAGGCTGCGCCGAAGTATGGAAGTTTAAAAAGGATTAGCGCAGTAACACGCGCCCTTTTTAAGCTTGCAGACATAGGGAACAGCAGCATATCAAGGGTGCTTTCTTTGCTTCATTTCTTTGACAGCAAAAAAAATGACGAGCCCAAAAGGCTAATATTCATTCAATAAACGGGGTATTCTTTCTTGAATTCAATATTCAAGACCCGACCTTTTTACCTGATTGACAACTACCATTAAAGTGACCATTATGATTATAATGATTACTTTAGAGAGGTTTAAGCTAT
>CAYPXU010000055.1:0-9910 GCA_964414875.1 uncultured Zetaproteobacteria bacterium
AAACCGAAAGTATTGAGCCAGCCCTGTACACACTGGTTGAACTGGGTCTTGCCATCATTCTATTTGAAGGCGGCATGAATCTCAATCTCAAAGCCCTCAAAGAGCACCGCAGCGTTGTTGGAAGGCTGGTCATACTTGGACCTATCCTCACCATGCTTATTGGCGGTATTTCCGCACACTATTTAACAGGGCTAAGTTGGTCATTATCGTTATTATTTGGTGCAATCATCTCCATTGGCGGCCCTACAGTGATTACACCTATTATTCGCCAAGTACGCCTAGATCGTGAAATTAGCCATATTCTAAGCAGTGAAGCCATGCTTGTGGATGCTGTCGGCGCAATTCTGGCGATTGTTATGTTACAACTCACCTTGTTGCCCGATGCCAATGCATGGTCAACATTCCAAGATATTCTTATCAAACTTGGCGTAGGCACATTCATCGGCATTGCTGGCGGATGGCTGATTGCCCGAGCCCTACATTTTAATATTTCACACAACCTTGAAATGCGAACTATTTTCACACTGGCATGCTCATGGGGCATCTATTTGCTTGCCAATAGCTTGAGTGAACAAGCAGGCCTGATGGCGGTACTTATGGCTGGGACAACCCTACAGCGCATGAAAATTCCAGATTTCCAACGCCTTCGTCACTTCAAAGGAAGCTTGTCGATTCTCATCATATCCGTATTATTTGTATTACTGGCAGCCAACCTCGATCTTTCACTCTTAAATGCTTATCTGTGGCAAGGCTGTGTTATTTTTCTCTTGCTAGCGCTTATTGCCAGACCTTTATCGGCTTGGGGTTCAGGCATCGGCTCCAAATTAACCCCTGCGCAAATTAATTTTCTTGCCATGATGGCTCCACGCGGCGTTGTTGTGGCTGCGATCACATCATTGTTTGCCCTTGTATTGGACGAAGCAGGCTCAAAACAAACAGATTTATTGGTCGCTTTGGTCTTTATCATCATTATTGTTTCTGTCTTTGTGTATGGTTTTCTTGCCAGACCTTTAAGCCAATGGTTACACGTTAATGGTGGCAGTGACCGTACTATTTTGATTATTGGTGGCGGACAAATGGGCGCTGAACTTGGCAGAGCTCTGTGCAGCGACCGTGAAGTTCGCTTTTTAGATCTAAATGGTGAGGTCGTAAACAACCTCAAACACGCGGGTTTCACCGCTGTGCGTGGCAACGCACTTGACCCACTATATATGGAGGTTGTTCATGCCGAAGAGGTCAGTGCTGTATTGGTCATGACAGGTTCATCCGATCATAATTTACTTATTGCATCTTTGGCAAAAGATCAATTTCATGTTCCCGAAGTCTATGTTGCCTTGCAAGAAGATGGCGAAGACAAACATCACCGACTTATTCATCGCTTACAGGCCAAACGTTTATTTGCCAAACCATACACAGCAACCTACTGGCAAGATCAAGCTTTTCGCAAACGACTGGTACATGAGAGCCAGTGTATTGAAGAAGATTCGATACTTAACGGCTGCCGCTTGGGTGATGCTCGTATTCCACATGGCATTCAGCCGCTTGCCGTTCACCGTGAAGGTTTAACATTAATTCCAGATGATGATTTACGCCTACAAACAGGCGATGAAATTGCCATGTTGTTGCGCCCTGAACGCATTCAAGAAGGACAAACTCTCATTTTACCACCCACAACCGATAACAGCATGGTCAACCTACAAAAGAAAACTGAAAATAGCTGACCTTGTCCTTATCCATCAAACGCACACGTTTTGCCCCTAGCCCAACTGGATTGTTGCATGTCGGCAATGCTTTTGCTGCACTACAGTGCCAGCAATGGGCTATAGAGCACGAGGCTGAATTGTTATTGCGCATTGAAGATATTGATTTTACCCGCTGCCGCCCCGAATATATTGAGTCTATTATCGAAGATTTACAATGGCTGGGTATTGACTGGCATGGCGAAATTCGTCAGCAGAGTGAACATCTGCCATGCTATCAAGAAGCACTTGTGCAACTTCGAGAGCGCGAACTTATTTACCCCTGTTTCTGCACACGCAAACATATTCAACAAGAAACAAAAGCAATGGGCATTGCTCCGCATGATGAAGATATGCACGACGCATACCCAGGCATTTGCCGTAAAATTTCCACTCTAGAGCAGCTGCAACGTATGCAAGATGAGTCATTTGCATGGCGTTTGGATACAAAAAAAGCATCTGAAATATTAAACCAAGCAATATATTGGCTGGATGAGCAAGGCAAGCAATGTCATGTACAACCAGAAACACTGGGCGATATCATCATTGCCCGTAAAGACATTGGCATCAGCTATCATCTTGCTGTTGTTGTAGATGATGCCCTGCAAGGCATCACGCATGTCATACGTGGTGAAGATTTACGTAGCAGCACCAGTATTCATTGCTTATTGCAGGCTCTGCTAAAGCTTCCTTCGCCAAGCTATCAACATCACCGTCTGATTCTAGACGCACAAGGCAAACGCCTAGCCAAACGCAAGCAAAGCACCACACTAAAAAGCCTGCGTAAAGCGGGCATATCAGCCCAAAATCTATGTAATTTTCTTATGGAAAAAGATACTATATGGTCATTCCCATACGATGCATCTGCCCATGCCATTGCTCAACAACTTGGCAGCCGCGCCTAAATCCACCAATATACGCCATATTAAAAGTTGAAAAGGACGTTCCCTTGGCAAGCATTCTCGATTTAATTGGCAATACCCCTATGGTGGAGCTAAAAAATATCCCTAAGCATCTTCCAGATAATATTCACATCTACGCTAAGTTAGAACGCTTCAATCCTGGTGGCTCAGTAAAAGATCGCCCTGCCCTGCGCATGATTCAAGATGGTATTGCTAGTGGTTTACTAACCCATGACAAAACTATTTTGGATTCCACATCAGGCAACACAGGCATCGCATTGGCAATGATTGGTGCTGCTTTGCAATACAAAGTCCGCTTGGTTATGCCTGGCAATGTCTCAGATGAGCGCAAACGCATTTGCCGCGCTTATGGTGCTGACTTAATTTTCTCCGATCCATTGGAAGGCTCCGATGGTGCGATTATAGAAGCACGCCGCATTTATGAGGATGATAGAGGACGTTACTTTAAACCCGATCAATACAACAATCCAGCCAACCCATTGGCCCACGAAGAAAGCACAGGCCCTGAAATTTGGCGTGATAGTGATGGTAAAGTAACTCATTTTATTGCCTCTCTCGGCACATCAGGCACATTGGTCGGCACAGGTCGCTTCTTAAAAAGGATCAACCCAGATATTCAAATTATTGCTGCAGAACCCGATTCACCTTTTCATGGCATTGAAGGACTCAAACACATCGAATCAAGCATTGTACCAGGTATTTATGATGCTTCTGTACATGATGAAAAAATCGGCATTAACACCGATGAAGCCTATGATTTTACACAGCGCCTTGCTACTGAAGAAGGTATTTTATGCGGTCAATCCTGCGGCTGTGCCTTGGCTGCAGCATTAAAAGTTGGAGAGGCGTTAGCTAGACAAGGAAAGGCTGGCAAAATTGTTGCCATATTCCCTGATGGTGGTGAAAAATACCTAACCACAGCTGTATTCGCAGGCGATCGTGTTACTGATGGTGGCGGGATTTAATCAAGTATTCAGCACAGTTACAAACCAACTTACAACTACCCACATACGGCTTCCCTCTGATAGTAAAGCGGCGCAGCGAAGTTGCTAATAACCTTTGGTGAAATCAGTTTTATGACACTTCGGACATGGCGGAATGCGCCCTGTCTTTTTAAAATGCATGGAGTGCCCGCAGTCTTTACAAGTCAGCGTTCCTGCACTTGTAATCTCACCAGACCGACAAGATAACGATGCTCCAGCCTTAGCTGCGACACCTGATAATGCTGTGCCTGCCACCTGCAACAATGACGAAATCGAAGCCAAAGCTCCATGCCCCAAACGGGCTGGATTCAGCTTAATCTTCGCTTCATCACGAATATTTGTAGCAATATGCCCAAAGTCTCGCTCAAGAAAGCCTTTTAACTTTTGACCTTGCTCTTCGGTAAACGCGCCCGCATGGGTCAGCTGTTCACGGGCTTTTTCCATAGTAGCATGTGCTACTTCAGAGGTTTTTTCAGCGCCTGATTCAAACAGCTCTTTAAACTTCGCTGCCAATTCATCATATTGATCTGCTTCTTCACCGCTAATCGCAGCATCATCCATATGATCAATCACTGCATCACCAAACTCAGATGTTGATAGTTTCACCGCATCATCCATCAAACGTTCAAAATCATAGGTCACCGTCTTGGCTTGGATTGCACCTGTAATGCCTTTTTCCACCAAATCTGCAGCTTCATCCCAGCCCATATAGCGCAACATCATTGCACCAGAAAGTGTCATCGAAGAAGGATTTACCATATTTTTCCCAGCATACTTGGGTGCTGTGCCATGCGTTGCTTCAAAAATCGCATGCCCAGTCAAATAGTTAATATTCGCACCTGGTGCAATACCAATTCCGCCCACCTGTGCCGCCAATGCATCCGATAAATAATCACCATTGAGATTGAGTGTCGCAATCACATCAAATTCTTTGGCACGTGTCAGCACCTGTTGCAAAGCAATATCGGCGATACAATCTTTAATCACAATGCCATCTGGCAATTCACACCAAGGGCCGTCACCGATTTCAACTGCACCAAACTCTTCCTTGGCAACCTCATAACCCCAGTTACGAAAGCCCCCTTCGGTGTATTTCATGATATTGCCCTTGTGAACCAAGGTCACTGATTTTTGTTCATGATCAATGGCATATTGAATTGCGACACGAACCAAGCGTTTCGTCCCTTCACTGGAAACAGGCTTTATACCAATGCCTGATGTATCAGGGAAACGAATCTTGGTCACACCCATTTCATCTTGCAGAAATCGAATGACTTTCTTCACCTCATCCGAGCCCGCAGCCCATTCAATACCTGCATAAATATCTTCTGAATTTTCACGGAAAATTGCCATATCGACATCTTGCGGGCGTTTAACTGGTGAGGGCACACCTTTAAAATATTTCACAGGACGAAGACATGTATACAAATCCAACTTTTGACGCAATGCCACATTAAGCGAAGTGAAACCTTCACCAATCGGCGTAGTCAGCGGACCTTTCAAACCAATTAAATACTCATTGAATGCTGCTAAAGTTTCATCAGGCAACCAAGCCTCATCGCCTTGCCCATATAAATTCCAAGCTTTTTCGCCTGCAAAAACTTCCATCCAAGCCAGCTTACGCTCGCCGCCGTAGGCTTTCTCAACGGCTTTATCCAAGACATTCTGGGTTGCAGCCCAAATATCAGAGCCAATACCATCACCTTCAATGAAAGCTACAATAGGTTCATTCGGCACATTCAATACGCCGTCATCCCCCATAGTTATTTTTTCGCCCGATTCAGGAAGTGTTATTTTATCGAATACCATAAGAAGCCTCTTTTTTCAGTTTTCTTAGAATTAGAACTTTAAACTATCTGTATATCAGACTGCAATAGCGTTAACACACTTATACATAAAAACACTTGTTTATCATGCCTTATCAATGGTCTTTTTGTGAATTTTTTGCGGCTTTTTGTGCCTGTTTTTTGGCCGCAAGCGCTTTCGAACGCGCCTGCATATATCGTTGTTGTTCGATAGCCTCAGAAGCCTGCTTCAAGGCTTCTTCTGCGCTTTTCAAATAAGCCGTGGATTCAGATGTAGAATGATCCATCGCTTGCGCAGCCTTGACCGCCGAGCGTGCCTCCGCCATCTCTTGCACAGGCGGTTTCACCACACAGGCAACCAATACAAAAAGGCAGGCAAGTATCCATATACGCTTTATCATAGCTTAAGCATTACCCTCATTTTGGATGCTGTCAATCAGATGTTGCCTCTGCCACTGTACGACGCTTGCGCAAGCCAAGCTCTTTCCACTGCATATCACCCACTTCAGATGGCGAAGATGCCATCGGATCTGCCGCACGCTGCGTCTTCGGAAAGGCAATAACATCACGGATAGATTCCGCATTGACCATCAAACTTACCACTCGATCCAGCCCAAATGCCAAACCGCCATGCGGTGGCGCGCCATATTTCAAAGCATTCAAAAGGAAACCAAATTTATCATTGGCTTCTTCATCAGAAATATTAAGTGCTTTCAATACACGTGATTGCACTTCCGCATCATGAATACGAATCGAACCACCACCGATTTCCGTACCATTCCACACCAAGTCATAAGCTTGCGAACGCATCTCAAGCGGCGCTGTTTCTAGTTTATCCAAATCTTCTGGATAAGGAGCTGTAAACGGATGATGCAAGGCTTGTGGACGTTTGTTTTCTGCATCCCACTCAAACATTGGAAAATCTACCACCCAGACAAATTGATTCGATTTTGCATCAAACAAGCCTAAATCTTTACCCAACTCCACGCGCAAATAACCCAAAGCATTATTTACCACGTCTTTTGTATCGGCTCCAAAGAACAACAAGTCGCCGTTTTCCGCACCACAACGCTCAAGCAAAGCCTTCAAAACATCTTCAGACAAGTTTTTTACAATCGGAGATTGCAAGCCACCTGGAATATCATTTTTATCGTTAACCTTAATATAAGCCAAACCTTTAGCTCCATAAATGGAAACAAACTTGGTGTAATTATCAATTTTCTTACGACTCAATTGCGCACAACCATTTGGCACACGAATCACTTTCACCAAACCACCATTGTTGGCAGGTCCACTGAATACTTTGAAGTCCACAGCTTTCATTAAGTCGGTGACATCAATATGTTCCAAGCCAAAACGCACATCAGGGCGATCCAGACCATATTTATCCATGGCTTCAGCATAAGTCATGCGTGGGAAAGGTGCATCAGGGGCTTTACCCATACCCGCCTCAAACATCGAAGAAATCAAACCTTCAGCCACAGCCATGACATCATTTTGATCCACAAACGACATTTCCAAATCAACCTGCGTAAATTCAGGCTGGCGATCAGCACGCAAATCTTCATCACGAAAACAACGGGCAATTTGATAATACCTATCCACACCCGCCACCATCAAAAGCTGCTTAAATAACTGCGGGCTTTGTGGCAAAGCATAGAATGAGCCAGGGTAGACACGCGAAGGCACCAAATAATCACGTGCTCCTTCAGGTGTAGATTTGTTCAAAATTGGTGTTTCAACATCCAAGAAGTCTTGGCTATCCAAATAGTTACGTGCTGCATGGGTTACTTTATGACGCAACATCAAGTTCTTTTGCATCACCGGACGACGCAAATCCAAATAACGATACTCAAGGCGATGCTGCTCACCTGTATTGCAATCATCTTCAATGGCAAACGGTGGTGTTTCAGCACGATTGAGTAATGTGAGTTTTGAAATTTTAATTTCAATCTCACCTGTTGGAAGCTTCGAATTCACCGCATCTTCATCACGTGGAATCACTTCACCAATCACTTCAATAACATTTTGCTGACGCATGGAATGCGCCAAAGCATGCATTTCAGGGGTATCTGGATGAGCAACCACCTGCACAATGCCAGAACGGTCGCGCACATCTAAAAAGATTACGCCACCATGATCACGGTTGGTTTCAACCCAACCATTAAGTCGAACCTGTTGTCTAAGATGTGTATTACGAAAATCACCACAATATGTGCGAGCTACCATTACGAGAGCCTCCAAAGTCATTGCCTTTTGCCAATTCTAATTCAATCAGCACCAAAAGGCGGCGCAGCATACCCTCATAGTGCTTCCCCTGCAAAACATCTCCAATATTCACGCTGAAAAGCCAATATACCAAACATCGATGCCCTTCCACCCCCCCTAGACTTTGTATATACATAGCACCACACTATGCTAAAATTAGGAGTGCTTTGATATGAATACACGCATCAACATAGAAACTTCATGGAAACAACGGTTGATTCACGAATTTTCACAAGACTATATGTTAACATTACGCTCCTTTTTACAGCACGAAAAACAGTGCAAAAAAACTATTTACCCACCTGCCAAGCAATGGTTTTCAGCGCTCAATACAACCCCTTTCAAGCAAGTAAACGTCGTCATTCTCGGTCAAGACCCATACCACGGCAAAAACCAAGCCCACGGTTTGTGCTTCTCTGTGCCCCCAAGCACCAAAATACCGCCATCACTGTTAAATATTTACAAAGAATTACAAACAGATATGAATATTCCACCCGCTGAACACGGTTGCCTCATACACTGGGCACAACAAGGTGTTTTACTGCTCAATAGCGTGTTAACAGTCGAGAAATCTTGTGCTGGCTCGCACCAAAATAAAGGCTGGGAGCATTTCACAGATGCTATCATCACTCAGATCAACCAACATACCGAACACACTGTATTTATACTCTGGGGTAGTTATGCGCAAAAAAAAGGCGCTAATATTGATAACCGTAAACATCTCGTTATCACAGCACCCCATCCCTCACCTTTATCCGCCTATAGAGGCTTTTTTGGTGGGCAATACTTCTCTCGCTCCAATACATATTTAGAACAACACGACAAAGCAGCCATTGATTGGACACTGCCAGAGCTCAACACCGCTACCAAGCAATACGAACAAGCACAGCCCATCAATCAAAGAAATGCGTAATCATACAAACCTGCACCATGACAACCTCGTTCAACCTCTGTTAGCTTCCCGCCATGGCTAAATCATTATTCGTATGTCAAAGCTGCGGCGCCGAACATCGCAAATGGGCGGGGCAATGCCCTGATTGCAATGCTTGGAACTGCATCAGCGAGCAAGTGATTGAAAACAATCCACGTGTCGGCAAAAAAGGCAAAGCTTTAAACACCATATCCATTACGGACATCTCCACAGAGGAGAACCCGCGTCGCTCCACCGATATTGAAGAGTTGGATCGTGTTTTGGGCGGTGGTATCGTGCCAGGCTCGGCTATTTTAATTGGTGGTGACCCTGGCATTGGCAAGTCCACCATCTTATTACAAGCCGCAGCCAAACTATCAGCACAAGGCTCCGTGCTTTATATCACGGGTGAAGAATCCACCCAGCAAGTACGTTTGCGCGGCGAACGCATCAAAGCACTACACCCTAAACTACAATTGGTCTCGGCATGCGAACTTGAATCTATGCTTGCTACCATTGCCGAAATAAAGCCTATTGCAGTGATTGTTGATTCCATTCAAACCACCGTTAGCAATCTTTTAACCAGCGCGCCCGGCACGGTGTCACAAGTGCGCGATTGTGCATCAGCTTTGATTCAAAACTGCAAACAACAGGGTCACGCTCTTATCTTGATTGGACATGTCACCAAAGATGGCGCTTTGGCTGGGCCTCGTGTGCTGGAACATATGGTTGATGCTGTGCTTTATTTTGAAGGTGATCGTGGCCATGCCCACCGCATTTTACGCGCTGTAAAAAATCGTTTTGGCCCTGCTGGAGAAATTGGTGTGTTTGAAATGTCTGATGCAGGACTCATCGGCATTCGCGATGCATCGCGTCTATTTTTATCCGAGCGTGCCGCAGATGTTCCTGGCTCTGTTGTTTTGGCATGTATGGAAGGCACACGCCCATTGCTTGTGGAAGTACAAGCCTTGGTTGCGCCGACCGTCTATGCCACACCCAAACGCTCATCCGTTGGTTTAGACATCAATCGCATTGCCATGCTGACAGCCGTGCTAGAGCGGCGCATTGGCATCCCTCTCTCTGGGCATGATGTGTATGTTAATGTTGCCGGTGGCGCAAAGATTTCTGAGCCCGCTGCCGACCTTGCTGTACTATTAGCCATTCTTTCCGCTTACCAAGAAAAGCCTTTACCTCACAATATGGCAGTGTTTGGAGAGATTGGTTTAACAGGTGAAATAAGACCTGTTGGCAACCCTGAAAACCGTGCCAAAGAAGCCGCTAA
>CAYPXU010000056.1:0-9838 GCA_964414875.1 uncultured Zetaproteobacteria bacterium
TCTGCATCTGCATCGGTTTTATCGGTTTGTTGTACGGGTGACACAGGGTTATTGTCAGAAGGTGTTTGTGTGGGCTCAGCCTCTATTGCAGTTTCTTTTTTGTTGACCTCAGTATATTCAAAAAGAGATAGCTCGTTATCAATGATGGTAGGTTTTTTTTCTATGTGCTCTGTATGAAATTCCGTGCCGCAACGATGGCATACCAAAATAGCATTTTTGATAGTCGCGGCAAGTTGATACTTGGCTTTACATTGCGGGCATGAGACGAGCATGGCGATATGCTGAAGGCTTGATGGGGTTTTGTCAGCAGGATGTCTGTAGCCAAGATTACATTACCTTGGTATACAAGGTGCAATTGCTGGGATATGCGTTAATGTTTTGCCATGTCAGAACGTAAAATCATTATAGATATGCAGCAGCTTATGCTGCGCTACCCCACTGGAAAAGTAGCATTGTCGGGTGTAAACTTAACGATTACACAAGGGCAGTTTGTTTATTTAACAGGTGAAAGTGGTGCAGGAAAATCATCGTTATTACGGATGTTCTATGGTGGTTTGCGACCATCTTCGGGGCAATTGCAGGTGCAGAAAACGGATATGCGAGTAGCTGGAGAATCGGCTGTGCGTGCTGTACGTCGGCGTACAGGTATTGTTTTTCAGGATCACCGCTTACTTTTTTCACGCACTGTTTTTGAAAATGTTGCGCTACCTTTACGTGTACAAGGTTGGAATAATGAACGTTTAATTCCGCGTGTGCGCAAAGTTTTAGAATTTGTTCGTTTGGATGACCGTTTATGGTCTTATCCAGAAGCTTTGTCGGGTGGTGAGCAGCAACGTATTGCCATTGCCCGGGCTATGGTTACGACCCCCCCCGTTGTATTGGCAGATGAGCCAACGGGAAATTTGGATGAAGATACGGCACGTCATGTACTTGATTTATTGACAGGGCTCAATGAGCTAGGAACAACGGTGATTATGGCGACCCATGATTTGCATTTGCTTAATTCGCACCCTGGACGCGTAGTGCAATTGCATGCTGGAGCTTTGGTAGGGGACTCTTATGCAACCAGATAATGTGCGCATTCATTTGCCAGGTGGCTTGAATATGCCGCCATTTGGTATCCATCAATATCTTGCTTTGATTATTGTTGCGGTATCATTGTGGGCATTGGGTTCGGTGTGGATGGGCTTGCAGGCAACAGGGCAATGGGTAGGTACATGGCAACAGCAAATGGTGCTGCATGTCTATTTACCTGAAGAGCATAAAAAAGAATTACAAGCCTTAAAACAAGGTTTACAAGCTGTCGATGGTGTGGAACAAGTGGAATATGTAGCACGCGAAGATTCAGCGCAATGGATGCAGCAATGGCTGGGTAACGGTGCTTTGGATGTGAGTGCTTTGGCGGATCGTTTGCCTGAAACCTTGCTGGTTCGTCTGCTCGATCATGATACGGGTCAGTTTGTTGCTGATGATGTGCGTGATGTGGCTGAACGCATGCATGCGTTAATCAATGAGGATGAGGTGGCATTATTGGGTATGGGTGAGGTGCTTGATAAAATTGAGAGTTTGGCATGGTTTGTGACTGTTTTATTGGCTTTGGCAATGGCACTTATCGTTTCTAATACCTTGCGTATGATTTTATTGGCGCGCGCCGATGAAGTACATTTGATGCGGCTTATGGGAGCCAAGGAGTGGTTTGTACGCATGCCGTTTGTGTTAGAAGGTTTGCTTTTGGGGGCTGGTGCTGGGCTGCTTGCTTGGTTGCTCCTTTGGCCATGGATTTGGGGAAGCAGTGAATGGTTGGCTGGCTCGATGGTTGAATTACATATAGGCGTTTTGTTTTTACCTCTATTGCTTGGTGGTGCGTTACTGGGTTGTTTGGGGGCGCTGATTGCTACAGCGCGCTTGGTCTCTCCTGATAGCGTTGCGGAAACTTAAAGCTTCCCTCTAATGCGTTTGTTGCATATGTTGACTAATAATTTTCATAATGCGTGTGCGTTGCTCATCAGCATGTTGGGTTAACGCCTCTTTCAGTGGCGGGTAAGCTGCAACAACAGTTGTAAATACCTCTATAGGGATATGGGCAATGGTAAGTTTATTGATGGTAAGCAAGTCGGCAGGAGATGTGGCATCTCGAATAGCGGATACATCACCAATAAGTGAGTAGCAAGGCACTGACTCCAGCTTTATATTCTTTCCCTGTTTTGTTTTCATGGTGTAGTAGGCTTTACCGGTAACAATCAGGCTAATGCCATCAAAGCTTTCGCCTGCTTGATGGACAAGGCTTTTTTCATCGTAGTACAGGAACTTTGTCTTTTGAGCTATATATTGGCGTAAATTCATGGGAATACTTTTCAAGATCGCATTGTTGGAGATTAACCGCAGCATGTGACGAAAAGCTGCAGTCTCTTCTAATAAACTTTGGGTGCTAGGATTTTTCACAAGCCATGCGAGAAGTTTTTGTCGCGATAGCTTCACAATGGTACTTTTGCAATTGGCTACAATACTGGCTGCTCGAAGACCTGGGGTGAGAAAGCAAGTTTCGCCAACAATATCATGTTGGTGAATAAGATTTAGAAGTGTTTTCTCTCCATGTTCATCTTCGACAAATACTGCAAATTCACCTTCTAAAATAAGAACAAGCGTATCACCCGGTTCGCCTTGTTTGTAAAGCATTTCACCTTCACGAAGGTTTTGTTGGTGTAAAAGTATCCATAATTTCCCAAAGCCTTTGTATAGCGACGGGTATAAGTGAGTATAATTCTTTTCTTGCTGAAGGCTATCGTATACTTGCCCCAGCTGTGGGTAACGGGTTGCCAAGTTTCTAGCTTTTTTTGGTGATTTTTCTTTTAAAATACTGTGCAGGCGCTGTAAAACTTCGAGTGCTGTAGCCTGTTTGTTGGATGCTAAACATAGCTCTGCATAATGCTGAAGGTAATCTTCATTGTCGGGATAAATGTCGACTAAATCTGCGTATGCATTTCTGGCCTCTTGTAAGGCCTTGGGATCCGATGGAATGCTTTTTGACTGATTCATTAGGTAGTGGTTTCTTTTAAATCAATGAGGTTTTCTTTGTACATGCATTTTTCCACGGTCAGGTTGGGTTGTGCTTTTAGATCAACCTGACGCGGAGGCACTTCACCACCTTGTAGGTCCATTTCTATATTTACAATAGGACGTAGAGGTAGGCGCGGATGAATGCGGGTAACCATACCAACCTCCCCAGAATTTAACTGCACATATGTGCCAATGGGGTAAAGTGAAATGGATTCAATAAGTGCTTTAAGCATGGCGGGGTCAAAGGACTGTTTGTGATGTTTGACGATTTCACGAATAGCATCGCGCGGTAATAAGCGGGTACGGTATGGACGGTAATGAATAAGAGCTTCAAACATTGAAAGCACATTGGTTAAACGTGCGCTCCATGCAATATCAGAGCCTGATAAGCCGTTTTCACCATGCCCATCATAACGCTCTGAACTTTGTAATGCGGCTAGTAAAATACAAGGGTCAGTAATATTGCAAAGTGTAAGAAAATGATGACCGTTTTGTGGAGCTTTTTTTATTTCAGCAAGTTCAGTCTTACTGAGGTTCGCTTTTTTATGGCGAATTTCTGGTGGAACTTGTGCCATGCCGATATGGTGTAGCATTCCAGCTAAGGTGTGAGCCAGTAGTTCATCGTGATCAAGTTTTAACCGCTGCCCTGCCTTAATGGCATAAAGCATCATGAGAATAGACTTTTGCACCAAACTTCCAAGATCTTTATCAAGCAGTCTTATTTGTTGGGACTGTTGGGAAATATCTAGCTCTAGTGTATCTATGACACCGTGCTGTTCATCATGTTCTAACTCTGATAACAATGTATTGAGGCACTTGGATAATGGGCTGATATCGTGGGCAGTGTTTTGTTGGGCATGCTTAAAAAGTGTTAATACATGCTCTATGCAGCGATTTAACCAATCGTGATTGTTTTTTTTCTGTTCATCGCTCTTGGCAGTTGTAATATTTTTGGAGGGAATGCTAATGGGTGCAGGTGACTCTTCTGGTTCTTCAGTAATAAGTAGTGGGTCTTCGTATGGGTTGGGTGTGCTTGGTGTTTTTTGTATGTGAGAGGCTTCGTCTGGAAGAAGGGCTGTAAGCACTTCGTTAGTCTCTTGGGGTGTGCAGAGTGGTATGCTATCCTTGGTTTGGTCAAGGTGGGCTCGCAGTAGGTCGATATATTTAGCCATCAGCAAGGGTACCTTTGTATGGTTGCCTCTACGAGCTTGCTATTCAGAAGAGGGGCTTTTTCACGCATGCCGACTAATAAACAACGATCCATTAAATGATTAATACGACGGGGAACCCCTGTAGTATGGCGATAAATTATTTCAACAGCCTGGCGAGTCAGAATTGGTTGGGTGCAACCAGCGGTGCGTAAGCGGTGTAAAATATAGCGTGCTGTATCCTGAGGCTGCATTTTTTGAAGGCTTAAATACAGCGCAATACGTTGTTGTAATGGCGGTATCTTTTCAATGATTTGTTGCAGCTCTGGTTGACCTGCGAATAATAATGACATGAGAAAATGCCCTCCAAGTTGGAAATTTAGCAGAAGGCGGAGCTCTTCAAAAGTTTCCAAAGAAGGAATGCTTTGTGCTTCATCAATGCAAATCAATGTGGCTCGCCCGATCTCAGCATTTTTAACAAGGTGATCCTGAAGTATATGTAATATGGAACTGCGATTGTTTTGTTCAGGGTTTAGGTCAAGCTGTTGGCAAATTTCAAATAGCATCTCGATTGAAGTGAGATGTGAATAGTTAATAAGAACGACATCAAAATGATCTTCGGGCAAGTTCAGTAAAATACGTTGTATAAGTGTGGACTTGCCGCAGCCTATGCCACCGGTTAGTGAGATGGCACCTTTGCGCCGTACAATGGCATCTTGAAGATCTTCACGAAGGACACGGTGGGTGTCAGATTCGAAAAAGAAACGTTCATCAGAGACGTTCTCAAAAGGGAAGAGGTTAAGTCCCCAGTGTTCAAGATACATGTTTTAGCCTCCTTAATCATATATTAAACAATACACCTTTAGTAGAATAGTGTTCATATATTGCGATAAGTCAGGTGCCTACGGCGACGAACTTAGAATATGCCCATTGCTGTAATATCGCAAACAATAGGGGGGCACGTCAAGTTTTATTGTGATTTCAAGGGGAAAGCATGCTAACCCTAAAGCTTTAGGTAGTTAAATAATTATAACTACTTGACAAATAAGGAAAATGGAGTCTTATTTGCTGTGTTATGCATAGAATTATGAAAAGATTATTTTTTTTCTTGATGTGTTCGGGGATCTTTATGATATCTGGCTGTCGTACGGTTGTGCCAGATCCAACTATGCCTATTGCTGCACAGCAAATATCATTACCTAAATACACCATGCATAATATCGGGCCTCACCGTGTAGCAGAATCACGGGCAGTACGTTTTACTGACCTTAATCAAGATGGTTATCTTGATGTGCTAGTCGGTGGTCGAAAATCGGTTGATGGGTTTCATGTTGAATGGGGAGATGGGGCTGGGCACTGGCGTGTTCAAAGCGGACCTATTACTAGCATGCAACCAAGAGACTTTGCCGTAGGCGATGTGAATGGCGATGGTAATTTGGATGTTCTTATTGGTGGCGAAGGGGATCAAAAAGGTTTGCAAATATGGAGCTTGGATCATGCTTCTGAGCATTGGAAATTGCTAGCTAGCCCTGTTGAAGCAGGTTTGTTTCATGCCCTTCAATTGCAAGATATGAATCAGGATGGTTGGTTAGACATTGTGGCAGCGCGTTTTGATAATGACCGTGATGGTGGGATTTATGTGTTGCTAAATGATGCACGGGGAGGCTGGTTGCCGAGTGTGGGTCCGATGGTCGCAGGCTTGTTTACAGACGTTACGGTGGCAGACATGGATGCCGATGGAGCTGTGGATATTATTGCTTCAAGACGAGGTGGTTTGGGTGCGCGCATTGAGGGTGATGGTGGTTGGAATCAAACAGGTGGCGTGCAAATTTGGTATAATGATGGTTCAGCGCGATGGGAGCCGAAAGCATTGCCCGTGGGTGCAGATGCTGAAAGTGTAACGGTTGCAGATGTGAATGGTGATGGACGTTTGGATGTGATTGCTGGTTTATACCAGCAGGGTCTTGTTGCTTGGTTGGGTGGAGAAGATGCTTGGCAACGCCGTGTGATAAGCACAAAAGGTACTTGGAGCGATGTTCGTGTGGGCGATCTTGATGCTGATGGGCAAAGAGAATTAGTAGCATCATCCAGTGATGGTTTGGGTCTGGCTGTATGGCAGTGGTTAGCAGATCGTTTTATGCCAAAACTACATTTAATTCCTGATTATGGATTGTATCACAATTTAGATCTGGGCGATGTTCGCAATGATGGAAGTTTGGCGATTGCGGCAGTGCGAGCTGATGGTGGTGTGGAGATATGGTCGGGTTTAAAGGCAGAACCTGAACCAGTTAAAACTTTCCAAGGCGGTAAGGTTGGTGGGAAGCTTTCGATATTTTATGATTCTGGAGTAGCGGCTTTAAATACGGATGCACAGCAGGCTCTGGCAGCTTGGTCTGCGGATGTGGGAGTCTTATCGGGGCTACACTATGAAATTGAAGGGCGAGCCGATGTGCGCCCAATTCATTCAGATTTATATCCAAATAATAGAGCTTTATCGCAGGCTCGTGCTGAGACAGTTGTTGCTTGGTTAAAGGCGAAAGGTGTGCCTGTTGCAGCATTGAATATTCACGTGCTGGGTGCCGATGATCCTTTACCAGTGGGGACTGACCCACTTTCTTTAAAGCTAAATCGTAGGGTTTTTGTGCAAGCATATAGCGTTGCAAGTGTTCGCCTGCCAGAGGTGCAGATAGGGGAGCAAGCAAACGATCTTTTTCATCTTAGTGAAAACAAGGTGTTTAAAACGATTGATGGTGTGGCTGGTTATAGAATAGGTGCAGGAGATTTATTATCACTGACCTTTTGGCAGGGAGGGAAAAGCACAGAGTATAAGGTGACAGTGCAGGTGGATGGAACGGTATCCCTACCTTATCAAGCTGCATTGCAGGTATCGGGTCTGACTCCGCGCGAAGTAGATAAACATGTCACAAAAATTCTTAAGCGTTTTGAACGTAAGCCCCGCGTAGACGTTTTGGTACTTAAAGCTCGAAGCAAGACGGTTAGTGTTTTTGGGGAAGTGCAAAACCTTACACGCCAGCCCACAGGGCCTGGTACGTATTTTTTGAAAGGTAAAGAGAGTTTGGTGAATTTCCTGTCGCGTGCAGGTGGTCCAAGTAAAGAAGCCGATTTGACCAAGGTGCAGATTTTACGTCATGGTAAAACTGTTATGCTTAATTTGGACAAAGCGATTAAACAAGGAGATTGGAAAGAAAATGCTATACTCGATGATGGTGATACTATTTTTATCCCATCATTGGCACAGTCAAAGCGCAGGGTTTATGTTTTAGGAGAAGTAAAAAAACCTGGTATAGTTGAATTTACGGGCGATATTAACTTTTTGGATGCGGTGGCAAAAAGTGGTGGACTTAGTAAAAGTGCTTATTTACCAGATATCCGTGTATTACGATCTGATCGGGATGTGCCATTGATTATACCTGTTGATTTCCAACGTTTTATGGAAAAAGGTGATTTGTCACAGAATGTTGCATTACAAGATAAAGATATACTTATTATTCCCAAACGCCCTATTGCCAATTGGAATCAATGGATTGCTGATATCATGCCAACCCTTAATGCTGTTTCAGCGCCGGTGAATCTACTGTCGCAATTTTATACCATTCAAGCTTTATCGAAGACATTAAGGCGCCCATGAGTCAGTCACCAACATCCATGAGCGGTTATGAACTTAACCTTGAAGAATACTGGCAAGTTATTGCTCGTCGTCGTTGGATTATTGTGTTTTGTGCAGTATCTATTGGGCTTTTTAGTGCGCTGTTTACTTGGGCGAATCAGCCGCCAGCACTGTATAGCTCTACAGCATCGATAAAAATAGAACCTTCTTTGAATATTGCTGATTTTTTCATGCGTGGGGGATCATCAAAGTCATTTAATGATATGACTACACAGTTGGTTTTAATTCAGTCGTATGCATTGATGGAGCGTGTGGCTCAACGTTTGGCATTGATTCCACCAGCATTAACCAGTGAAGAAATTCGTGCAAACCCAGACTATGTGGATGTCGTGTTGGATTTAAAAGACAGCGTTGATGCCGAGCAGGATGGCAATACGGGTATTATTAATATTTCGGTTGTATCTGGCAACTCCCACTATGCCAAAGACTTAGCACAAGCCGTGGCGGATGAATTTCAGACATTTAATATTGAAGAAAAGAATAAAAAAGTATTTGAGGCGAAGAAATTTATTCAACAACAATTACTTGTTGTTGGAGACCGTCTAAAAAAAGCTGAAGAAAGAGTTCGGGATTATAGACAAAAAAATCACTTATCAGCGAGTACTAGCTCCGAAGCAGTAGCTAAAATTGTTGCAGATTTACAGCAAGAATATCGGCAAGCCATCGCGCATTTAAGTGATTTGCAGTTTACATTGAAAGAATTGCGTCTGCGTGTGCAACGTGGAAGCTGGGATTATAAGGCCGTTTCGGTTCCTGGGAATGTTGGAGCTTATTTTGATCAATTAAACAAACGTCTTGTTGAAATGGCGTTGAAACGTACTGAACTTTCAACCAATTATACGGATGAGCACCCTCAGATTGAGGAGTTAAGGCAGCAGGCTGAAGATATTTTGGGCAGTATGGTGGATGAGTTAGCCAAACAAGTCACTTTAACGCAGCGCCGCATGCAAGATATTCAGAGTGGGATGAATAGTGCAGAGCGTAAATATCAGGGTGTTCCCGAGCAAGCCTTGGAATTGCAGCGTTTGCAACGTTCGGTTAACAGTAATGAAGAACTGTTCGGTTTGTTGGAGAAAAAATACCAAGAAGTGCTGATTAAGGAGTCAGAGAAGATTCAAGAAGTCTCATTGGTGAGACCTGCGATGCTTTCACGTGTGCGTATTAACCCGATTAAGGTATCTCAAACAGGTTTGGCAGGCTTGATTTTAGGCTTGGTTCTGGGGTTGATTGTTGCACTTATATTAGAAACTATGGATACCTCGGTAGGTACGATTGAAGAAGTGGAAAATTTCTTAGAGGTGCCAGTGATTGGTTTTGTGCCACACTTGTCGCACGAGGAGGCTATTGAGTTATTCTCAGGCGAAGAAGGCTTAGAGACCAGCGGCTCCGCGCTGGAGCGGCAATTGCGTTTGGTGAGCCATTTTTCACCGCCTTCTACCATTGCCGAAGCATACCGTAGTCTGCGTACCAACTTATTGTTTTCGCAAGCTGGTGAGCACCGTGTTATTTTAGTTACCAGTTCGACTGTGAAAGAAGGTAAAAGTACAATTGCGGCAAATCTTGCTGTGGTCGTTGCACAACAAGGTGCACGTGTATTGTTGATTGATGCGGATATGCGTAAACCTATGCAGCATTATACATTTGGACTGAAGCGCGCGCCTGGTTTGGGCGAGGTGCTGTTGGGGCAACAAAGCTGGCAAGATGCTGTGAGTCGTTTCTCTGATGTTATGCTTGGTGATATGGGCATTGATCAAGCTTTGATGACCCCAGGCTTGGATCAGTTGGATGTTCTTACGTGTGGTCAGGTGAATGCGAATCCACCCGATTTACTGGGTTCACCACTGATGAGTAGTGTTTTGGATGAGGCGCGTGAAGAATATGATATGGTAATTTTGGATATGCCACCCTTATTACATACAACCGATGCAACGGTGATTGCATCCAA
>CAYPXU010000057.1:0-9704 GCA_964414875.1 uncultured Zetaproteobacteria bacterium
GTGTAGACACTATATCTTGGGTGTCAAATAAATTTAGATACACCTTATAGTGTTATTGTTGCACAATCCATCCACTGTTTATACATACTTTACCCACAGCTTATGCACAAGTGAAACGTGGTTTTCTGGAGCTTAAGCCAAGTGGCTGCTAGCTTGCTTGCCATGAATCAGCAAGCAAATAAGCAAACACATTTTGGTTATGAAACCGTTTCAGTAAATGAAAAAGCAGGCAAGGTGATGGGTGTTTTTTCATCTGTTGCGAGCAAGTATGATATTATGAACGATGCTATGAGTGCAGGCATGCATCGCTTGTGGAAATGTCGCATGCTTTCCATGTCATCGGTACGCTCTGATAGTGTGGCACTGGATGTTGCCGCAGGCTCGGGTGATGTTGCCATTGGATTGCTTAAGAAAATGAGAAAAAACAATCAGCATGAAGGACGTGTTGTGTTAACGGATTTGAATGGTCCAATGTTGGCAGAAGGTGCGCGCCGTGTGGTAGATGAAGGATATTTACCAGGCACTGCCGATTGTATTCAATCTGATGGCACCAAGCTTCCATTTGCTGATAACAGTTTTGACTCTGTGACCATTGCTTTTGGTATTCGTAATTTTGTGGATATTGATGCGGGTTTGGCAGAATTTTACCGTGTTTTAAAACCAGGTGGACAATTTATGTGTCTTGAATTTTCTAAGCCTGTATTACCATTGCTGGACGTGGTGTATGATGCCTATTCTTTTAATATCATTCCTGCTTTGGGTGAGCTGATTACAGGGGATCGTGAGTCCTATCAGTATTTGGTGGAGTCGATTCGCCGCTTTCCAGATCAACAGCGTTTCGAACGTATGATTAGCCAAGCTGGTTTTGATTTGGCGCGTCATGAAAATATGACAGGTGGTGTGGTTGCACTGCATCGAGGTTATAAAATATGAGTGTGATGTTCTTGCCGCTTCGTTTGATTCCGTTACCCGTACAATGTGTGGTCATGTCGTCAGTTTTGGACTTGGCATTTTCGCGTGATGCGAGTTTGAATGAACATTTGGACGGCTTAAATCATAGGGTGTTTCGCATTCACGTGACGGATACCAATGCTGTGATGTTCTTAGGCTTTAAATCAGGACGGACTTGGGTGCATGCCAATCATTCTGATGAAGCGGATGTGCGTATTGAAGCGAGTACCGCTGGTTTTGCACGCATGTGTTTTGCCAAAGAAGATCCCGATGACTTGGTGTTTCAACAAGTATTGAAATTATCAGGCGATTCAGAAGCTATGTTACGTTTCAAAAAGCTTTTAGCAGCAGCTGATTTGGATTGGGAGCGTGAATTGCGTGCTGTGTTTGGCGATTTTTTCGGATCACGTGTCGCCAAAGCAGCGCATGCTTTGGTGGCAGCAGAAGCCAAAGTCTCTGCTGCATCCAAAGATATGTTACAAGACTGTTTGAAGGGCATGCAAACACCCGACCAGCAGCGTTTGCAGGCTTGGCAGGCAGGTGTTGAACAATTATCTCATCAAGTCACGAAGTTGAAAGGTAAAACGACACGTTTGGAGCACCGGGTTGATGCATTGTCGCCACAACCAAAAGATACATGAGGCTGCCCAGTAAGATTCGGCGCAATCTGCGCTTACTCCGTATTGGTTATATATTAACAAGTCATGGCATGGCAGCTATTGCTGTGCGTTTACGTTTGTTGAGCCCTTATGCTTGGCTGGTACAATTATTCCGCGAAGATGCATTGCCACATGATTTGGGAGCGCAGATTCGTGAAGCACTTGAAAAGCTGGGGCCAACGTTTATTAAATTTGGTCAGATGCTTTCGACGCGCGTTGATTTACTACCTTTGGAAGTCGCGCTTGAATTAAAAAAATTACAAGATGATGTGCCACCAGCACCGTTTGAACATGTGAGAGAAGTGATTGAACGGACGTTTAAAAAGCCATTAACAGGGAAAAATGGTTTATATGCATCGTTTGATGAGCAGGCGATTGCCGCCGCATCCATTGCGCAAGTGCATTTTGCAGAGTTGCACAATGGTCGCCAAGTGGCTGTGAAAGTGCGTCGTCCGCATATTCATAAAACCATTGAGGCAGACTTGGCTATTTTGCGACTTTTGGCAGCCATGTTTGAACGTTATTTTCCTGAATATAAACGATTAAAGGCACAGTGTGTGGTTGAAGAGTTTGCTACCAGTATTCGTGGTGAGTTAAACCTGCGCGCTGAGGCTGCACATGCCAGCCGCTTTGCTGAAAATTTTGAGTCGCTTGAGGGTGTGCGTGTTCCTGAGGTATTGTGGGATTATACTCAGACCGAAGTATTAACCAGCGAACGCATTACAGGTATTCCGATTGATGAACGCGAAGCACTTCGCGCCGCAGGTCATAACACCTTAAATTTGTGTGAACGCGCCACAACATTGTTTTTCCACATGGTGTTTGTGGATGGTTATTTTCATGCTGATATGCATCCGGGTAATATTTTTGTTGATGCCGATGGTGATATTATCTTATTGGACTTTGGCATTGTTGGGCGTTTAGAAGTGCGGCCACGGCGTTATTTGGCAGATATGCTATTGGCATTTTTACGTGGTGATTATCGTAAAGCGGCGATTGTGCATATAGAAGCGGGTTATGTGCCACGTGATACCAATATTTCGGCATTTGAAGATGCGCTGCGCGAAGTTGCCGTGCCTATTTTTAACCGTCCATTGGGAGAAATATCCATTGCCGAGTTATTGTTATGCATGTTTGCTGTGACAGAGCGTTTTCAAATGGAAACCCAACCTGAACTATTGTTGCTACAAAAAACCATGGTGGTGATTGAAGGTGTGGCACGCGAATTGGCGGATGATATCAATATTTGGGAACTAGCTAAACCGCTTGTTTCCAAGTGGATGATGCAGCATATGGGACCCAAAGCACAACTTGAATTCATGGCGCACGATGTCAAAGATCAATTGCATGATTGGATGGTATTGCCATCACGCATGGCATCGGTATTCGATCATATTGAAAATACCAGCCAGACCATGAGGGATCAAAAACCTTCTTATACACTGCTTATGATGGGCGTACTGTTTAGTGCCGCTGGTGGTGCTGCATTGGCAGCCTATGCGATGGGTATGGTGGAAGCGGCTCAATGGGGCGGGCTTGTTGGCGCAGGCTTTTTATTGGCTGGTACTGTGATGATTGTACGAGCAAGGTAGTTTCCTAGGGAGGTGCTGATGAACACTTTCCTAGGCTGAGTTAGTCTTTCATCGTTATTCGATAGTAAAACCTTTCACGCCACGGCGCATGCCAACAGGGCCAGTGCGAGTGATTTCGATAATACCAAATTCACCAACCTTACCAAGAAAATCATCCAGTTTATCGGCAGTTCCAGTTAACTCGATGATGCGGTATTCATTCGAATCAGCATCCACCAATTTTGCTCGAAATGCTTCAATAAGCGCATCTACTTCGGAAGATGCCTGTGTTTTTACAAGTAACATCTCACGCTCTAAATGTACCATATGTGAAATGTCTTCTGTTTTGATGACCGGAATCAACTTATTAAGCTGCTTCTTAATTTGCTCAATGATATTTTCATCGCCACGCGTTACCAGCGTCATGCGACTAACCGTGGCATCCAAGGTGGGAGCCACACTTAAGCTTTCAATATTATAACCGCGCGCAGAAAACAAACCTGCAACACGTGTTAATACGCCAAATTCATTTTCAACCAATACAGTGATTGTATGTTTCATGATAACACCATCTCATTCAAGGCTGCACCAGCGGGCACCATTGGAAATACATTTTCTTCTCTTGCAACTGCAATATCAACAAACACAAAACGATCTTTCACAGCAAATGCCTGTTCAAGACCAGCATCAAGTTCCGCCACTGTATCAATGCGAATGCCTACGCCACCATAAGCTTCTGCAAGTTTTACAAAGTCAGGAAGCGAATCAAAATAGGAGTGTGAAAAACGTGATTCATGGAACATTTCTTGCCATTGGCGAACCATGCCCATGTAGGCATTGTTTAGCAGCACCACAACAATAGGCTGTTGGTATTGAAAAATTGTTGCCAGCTCCTGAATGCACATTTGAATCGAAGCATCACCGGTAAATACAACAACCTGTTCATCAGGTTGTGCCATTTGTGCGCCGATTGCAGCAGGTAGACCATACCCCATGGTGCCCAAGCCGCCAGATGTTAAGAAATGGTGTGGTTTTTTAAAGCCATAATGTTGCGCTGCCCACATTTGATGTTGACCAACATCGGTCGTGACAATGGCATCACCCTTGGTGATTTCATGAACCTTACGAATCACCGCTTGCGGCTTGATAGCTTCATCTTCTTTTTGCTCAAAGCCCAAACAATCTTTTGCACGCCATTCATCAATTTGCTGCCACCATAGTTTTAATGCTTCGGTATCCGATGATTTATTCTGATGATCCAACTCATCCAATAACTGTTGCAATATAATCGCAACATCACCGACAATAGGTAAATCCGCGTGAACATTTTTGGATACTGATGTTGGATCCACATCGATATGAATGATTTTTGCATCGGGAGCAAAAGCATCTAGGCGACCTGTTACACGATCATCAAAACGTGCACCTACTGAAATCAACAAATCACAATGCGAGACTGCCATATTGGCTTCATATGTACCGTGCATGCCGAGCATGCCTACAAAATGGCGGTCATCAAAAGGAATGCCACCCAAACCCATCAGGGTATTGGTTACAGGCATGTTTAATTGCTGGCTAAGCTCAAGTAACAATGCCGCTGAGCCCTTGGCATTCATCACGCCACCACCCGAATACAGCATGGGGCGTTTGGCTGTGAGCATGGCTTTAATGGCTTTTTTAATTTGACCAGGGTGACCTTGGGTTTTGGGTTGATAGGAGCGCATATTGACACTTTCAGGCCACTCAAAATCACATATTGCAAAGCCAATATCCTTGGGGATATCCACGACAACAGAACCCGGGCGACCTGTTGTGGCAATATGAAAAGCTTGGCGAATAATCATTGCCAAATCTTCGACCTTCTTAACCAAAAAGTTATGTTTGGTTGCCGAGCGTGTGATGCCAATAATATCGGCTTCTTGAAAGGCATCGCTACCAATCAATGCCGATGGCACTTGCCCTGTAAAACATACATTGGGGATGGAATCAGCATTGGAATCTGCCAAGCCTGTAACGGCATTGGTTGCACCAGGTCCAGAAGTTACCAAAGAAACACCACATTTACCTGAAACCCGCGCATAACCATTGGCGGCATGAAGTGCCGCTTGCTCGTGGCGCACAAGAATATGTTTAAAGTGATTTTGTTGGAAAATAGCATCATAAATGGGCAGCACTGCTCCACCAGGATACCCAAAAATAATCTCTACGCCTTCCCGCCTTAGGCATTCTACAAAAATTTCAGCGCCAGTCAGTTTCATCATTCTGCCTTATAAATATGAATGGATTTGGTGTTTGTTTGCCCACAAAAAGGGGTAAGCATACAACCAGAAAAGGTATGCGAGCATAGGATTTTTATGCAGTAAGTCAAGAATATCAACAAAATATAGATGGTGCTTTGCAGGATAGATCGCAATAGCTAGCTTTGCTGCAAAATAGATATTGAAGTCTTTCTGCATTAGGCGTTGAATGTTGAGTGCGCTTTGGATGCAGACTTCATGGACATCCACGGGAGATTAGTATGAATCATTTACAAGAAGTTATTGAAAAAGCTTGGGATACGCGCAGCGATTGGGATATGCATAACGTAGATGCTGAAATACGTGAATCGGTTGTTCGTGCGATTGATCTTTTGGACAATGGTGGCATTCGTGTTGCAGAAAAAGGTAATGATGGTGTTTGGAAAACCAATGAATGGATGAAAAAAGCTGTATTATTATTCTTTAAGTTGCACGATAATGAAGTGATTCATGGCGGCGATACAGTTTATTACGACAAAGTGCCACAGAAGTTCTCCAATTGGGGCGAGGATATGTTTCGTAAAGGTGGTATGCGTGTGGTTCCGCCAGCAACGGTTCGTAAAGGCTCCTATATAGCGCCAAAAGTGGTATTGATGCCGTCCTATGTGAATATTGGTGCATATGTTGATGAAGGTACGATGGTGGATACTTGGTCAACGGTGGGTTCATGTGCTCAGATTGGTAAAAATGTACACTTATCAGGTGGCGTTGGTATTGGTGGTGTATTGGAGCCACTGCAAGCCACGCCAACTATTATTGAAGATAATTGCTTTATCGGTGCACGTTCTGAAATTGTTGAAGGTGTGATTGTGCGTGAAGGCTCGGTGATTTCGATGGGTGTTTATATTGGTAAATCTACCCGCATTATTGATCGTGCAACGGGCAAAGTATTTTATGGTGAAGTGCCTCCGTATTCTGTGGTTGTTTCAGGTTCCATGCCTGGCGCGTCAGGTGGTCCAAACCTGTACTGCGCAGTGATTGTCAAAACAGTGGATGAAAAGACTCGCTCTAAGACTGGTATCACGGAACTGCTTCGCGAATAAAACTTTAATCGAATATGATAACTATGGTGCCACTAATAGCTGATGGCATCATAGTTAATTTTTCCTGTTGAAGTGGCTTTTATATTGCCTTTATAAGCTAAACTATCTATTTAAGGTCTACCCTTGTTTTCTGTATGTTTGCGCAACTGTTAAGGGCTGTTGTGGTTCAGGAAAGGTTATAGGCATCGAAAAGGGTTATGCAGCTTGTGGCGGCAATTACTGAGCCACTGCAACAGATTGTGGGCGATACACATGCTTGGAGTCTTGTGAAAAAATAAGCGGTTCAATTTATTGGGGTAGCGATAAAGATTGATGGTTGAATCTATCTTGTTAGGTTGTAATACTTGCCAGCATATCTTGGTACAGGCTGTGCAGGTGTATGTCGAGAGACAATAGGGATTTACACTATCTTATTTAATGTACTTACTGTTGAAAACCAAGTGGCTAGTGCCACTAATTTATGAAAGAGATAGGTATATTCATGACTGAAACAGCTCATACAGATACGCTTAAAGCCTTGGTTCTTGAGGCTATACCTGATGCGGAAGTTCAAGTTTCGTGTTATTCGGGTGATGATCATTTTGAGATGGAAGTGGTGTCAGCCAGTTTCGCAGGTAAGACGCGTATTGCACAGCATAAGATGGTATACGCCGCTTTGGGTGATAATATGCGTGCGGCAGTTCATGCCTTAGCATTGAAAACACGTGCTGAGTAAAGATTAAAGGAGTTACTTATGAGTGACGCAGTATTGGATCAAATTGATGGTGTCGTAAAAGGTAATGATGTGGTGTTGTTTATGAAGGGCACGCCGAAAATGCCACAGTGTGGGTTTTCACAGCAAGTTTCTAGCATAGTTGGGTCTTATAATGTGCCATATGCAGCGGTGAATGTGCTTTTAGATCCAGCAGTACGCCAAGGTATTAAAGATTACGCTGACTGGCCAACTATTCCACAGCTTTACATTAAAGGAGAGTTTGTTGGTGGTTGTGATATTATTAATGAAATGCACGCCAATGGTGAATTGGCAGACATGATGAAAGCTTTGCAAAACAAAGAAAACGTCTAATTTAGTATCTCTATCTCAGAAAACATATCTTGCTGATAAGTGGCACAACCGCTATAAACTAATGGTGTATATGATTTATATAATTGCTTATTTTAAAGCTGGTTCATTACTCCAAATGAACGAGGTTTTGTCATAGTGGCAGGCTCTCCGATGGGTGCGCACTTATCTCAAAAGTTAGGGCAACGCCTTGCCCTAACGCCCCAGTTAACACAAAGTCTAAAAGTCTTGGCAATGAGCTCGGTAGAGCTTGAGATGTACCTTGAAGATTGTTTGGAAAGTAATCCTTTGCTGGAAATTGATCCGAACGTGCAAGTGCAAGATTTGGCTGCGGAAAAAAATGATGCTGTAGCGTCTGAGACGCGTACCGATGAGCAAGAATGGCAGAAAGATGATGGTCGTTGGGAATCATCGCATGCAGTTTCAAACGGTGAAAATTTGTTGGATAGTGACCAGCAATGGCATGAAGAACTAAGCCTTGGTGAATCCTTGCATGAACAAATCAATTGTCAGCCGATGCAAGATCAGGAACGTAAAGTAGCCCATGCTTTGATTGATTCGTTGGATGATGATGGGTATTTTCGTTCAGACCCAGCTGAGCTTGCCAAAGACATGGATGCTACAGCAGTTCAGATTATTGATGTATTGGAGCAGTTCATTCAAGAGTTGGAGCCTGCTGGCATTGGTTCACGCGATTTGACGGAATGTTTGATGTTGCAGTTGGCGGGGGATGACCAGGCTGCAAAAATTGCCCGTCGATTATTATTGCATTTCTCGGAAAATTTATTGGAAGATGATGTTAGTTTGGCGAGTAAAGCTGACTGCACATTGGAAGAGCTGTTACAAGCTCGCCAGCGGATGCGGCGTTTGGATCCTTTTCCAGGACATGGTTTGCGTGGCGAACCAAATATTTATGTGCGCCCTGAAATTATCTTTCGTCGTTTGAATAGTGGTGAGATTGAAGTCGAGGTTCCTAAATCTGGCTGGCGTGGTGTGCGCATGAGTGAGCAGTGGAATGATCAGCAATGGAGTGGTAAAGATCGGGAATTTATGGCAGCTGCGGCACAGGAAGCCAAGTGGCTTATGCATGCTTTGGATCAGCGTAGCGAAACCTTGATGAAAGTTGGCATTTGCCTTGCTCGTTGTCAGAAAGCCTTTTTAGAACACGGCATTCTTGGTCTAAAACCGCTTACATTACAAAATGTTGCTGAGCAAGTTGATTTGCATGAATCAACGATTTCTCGTGTGACCAATGGAAAGTATGCCCATACGCCATTAGGACTTATTGAGATGCGGCGGTTTTTTTCATCGGGTTTGCCAATGCGTGGTGGTGGTATGATTTCAGTGCACCGTGTGCAGCAACGAGTCAAGACATTGATTCAGTCAGAACCAATAGGCAAGCCGATTTCCGATCAAGCTATTGCCGATCGTTTGATGGCAGAAGGAATTGAGATTGCCAGACGCACCGTAGCCAAGTATCGTGAACACCTTGGACTACCATCGAGTAGTCAAAGAAAGCGTGCTGCTTTAGCACGTACATCGTAAGTACGGAGGTAACAAATATGCAAGTATCCATTACAGGGCGGCATGTCGAACTCACGGATCCCTTGAAAGCTTATGTGGATGAGAAGTTACAGCATCTGAAACATTCCTTT
Source organism: uncultured Zetaproteobacteria bacterium (assembly GCA_964414875.1). Lineage (GTDB taxonomy): Bacteria > Pseudomonadota > Zetaproteobacteria > Mariprofundales > Mariprofundaceae. The sequence goes on from CAYPXU010000057.1 coordinate 9,240, forward strand.
GATCATGTCGTAGATGTTCATGTTGTTTTGTCGGTTGAGAAAATTCGTCAGCGTTGCGAAGTGAATATGCAGGCCAATGGCATTAATATTCATGGTTCCCATGAAACAGATGATATGTATGCCTCCATTGATGGTGTGATGGATAAACTGAATCGTCAGTTGAAACGTTATCGTGCCAAATTACGCAAACATTTGTCAAACCATGGTCAGCGTAAAGGTCGGGAAGTTAAAGTTTCTCACCGTGTCATTGATCCAGGAAAAGGGCAAGAAGAGTTGGCTGAAACACAGATGCCAGATGTTGTGAATCATGAGAGTATTCAAGTTCATATGATGAGCGTGGATGAAGCAGTCATGCAGATGGAATTGGCGGAAAATAAAACTATGTTGATGTTTACCAATGCAGACACAGGTACATTGAATGCTTTATATCGCCGTTCAGATGGTTCATTGAACTGGATTGAGCCA
>CAYPXU010000058.1:0-9675 GCA_964414875.1 uncultured Zetaproteobacteria bacterium
CAAGATAGATGATCCACAAATGCAAATTTACCCTTTGGGCACCTCGAAAAACCTCACTACTTCGTCAAACTTGCGCTTTTCGTCCCTAGCGGCGTTGAATCAAATGGGCAATAGCGTTGCTATTACCCAGTTCATTGCGCCTTGCTATAAACGAAAATCAACGGCGCTTGACTCGCACGAGGTTTTTCGAGGTGCCCCTTTGTCTTTATATCAGATGAAGGTCAATAAGAACTTACATTGTGCAGGTAAGGAGCCCTTGTAAACATTGAAAAATTCGACAATGTGAGCATTTGTTATTAGTGTTGCCTTTTTTTTAGGCAGAGGTACATCTTGATTCAAGCTCCACTCCCTGGTTTTTCTTTAGGTTCTCATCGTATTGACCCGCCTTTGGTCTTAGCACCGATGGCGGGCATCACTGACTTGCCATTTCGGCGTATTTGTAGGCGTTATGGTATTGGTTTAACGGTGACTGAAATGATTGCTTCACGTGCTGTTGAGCAGGGGCGTGAACGCACAGAGCGTATGGCAGAATTGGATGATGATGAATCACCTGTATCGATTCAAATAGCGGGCTCAGATTCCAAGTTTGTCGTTGAAGCAGCGCATTGGGCGGTATCGCGTGGTGCGGATTTTGTTGATATTAATATGGGTTGCCCTGTGAAAAAGATCTGCAAACAAGTGGCAGGCTCCGCCATGCTGAAGGATGAAGCTTTGGTGGCGCGCGTGATTCGTGCGGTGGTTGAAGCGATTGATATTCCCGTGACCTTGAAAATTCGTACAGGCTGGGATCAGCCGAGTAAAAATGTCGAACGCATTGCCAAGATTGCCGAGGATAATGGTATTCAGATGCTCACCGTGCATGGCAGAACACGCGCACAAATGTTTAATGGCCATGCCAACTGGGAAGATATTGGTCTTGCCAAAGCTGCAGTTTCGATCCCTGTCATTGGCAATGGTGATGTTGTGGATGGTGATAGCGCGTTGGAAATGTTGCGTGTTTCTGGTTGTGATGGCGTGATGGTTGGGCGTGCAGTGCAAGGTAACCCTTGGGTATTGCAAGAAGTGCATGCCGCGATGATGGGTTTAGCGAAACCAAGTGCACCAACAGCCGAAGAGCGCTGGGCAGTGGTTGAAGAGCATATGCAGCATTTGGCAGAGCATCATGGGGTGCGCTTTGCCTCGAAGGTGGCTCGTAAACATGTGGGTTGGTATAGCAAAGGGCTACGTGATTCAGCAGATTTTCGTGGTCACTTTCAGCGTTTGGATGATTGGGATACGCAGCTAGAGGTGGCACGCGATTATTTCTTAGCATTGGATGATGCTTTGCCACTAGCCGCATAGTGTCTGTCATGCCGCAACAAGAATTCCCATTATTGGATATGATGCCGATGGCAGTGATGCTGGTAGATGCTGAGGGTCATATCACCCATGCGAATGAGTTGGCACAAGGGCATATGGGCACATCCTTACGCTGGATGGCTGGAAAACATTTGGCAGATTTTTTGCAGCCATCATCGGAAGTAACCGCCATGATTGAGCGCGCATTACAAGGCGAAACAGTTGCCGATGATGCTTTTTGTGGTCGCCAAAATCATATGCCTTATTCATTGCACTTTGGACCCATGCAAGACCAGCAAGGTGTGGTCATCGGCTTAATTCCTGAGGCCAATCGCTCCGAAGTGGAAGAGCATGCCAAACGTCATGAAATGGCGGAAACGATTGCACGTATTGCCCTTGAAATGGCGCATGAAGTGAAAAATCCGTTGGCAGCATTGCGCGGAGCGGCGCAACTATTGCATGAGCAAAGTACCGGTGATGCGGCAGAAATTTCAGCCCATATTTTGGCAGAAGTGGATCGCATCAAAGAGCGCATTGATACTTTTTTACAAGTCGGGCCACGTGCCAATGTTACGATGACAGAAATCAATATCCACGCCTTACTTGATGATGTTTGTACTGGATCTGAAAAGCTTCAAGTGCGCCGCGTTTATGATCCGAGTTTGCCCTGCCTATGGGTGCATGAAAAGCGTCTGCGACAGGCGATAGAGAATTTATGGGTCAATGCGTTAGAGGCTGAATCAACGTGTATTACGTGGGAAACACGGATTGCTCCTTTGGTTGCTTTGCCAGGGCATCGCGGCATGGTAATGGAATTAAGTATGCGTAGTAATGGTCATGCTATTCCTGAATCGTTGCGCGGCAGTTTGTTTGAGCCTTATGTTTCCAATAAAGCGCGTGGAAGTGGTTTAGGCTTGGCTGTGGTTCAACGTGTTGTACAGGAACATGGTGGGCGAATTTCATTAAAACCAGGGTCTGGAGATACGACGTTTGTGATGCACTTACCGATTATGAAGGAGAAAGCATGATGCGTGCGCTGATTGTTGATGATGATGCAGGTATTCGCTGGGTATTGGCGCGTGTTTTAAAAGAAGAAGGTTTTGAGGTGCTTGAGGCTGGCACATTAGCCGATGCTGAATTGCTGCAAAAAGATGGTGTGGACTTGGTTTTTTTGGATGTTTTTTTACCTGATGGCAATGGCATGAGTGCATTATCACAGGGTATGTTTAGTGCGCCTGTGATTATGTTAACGGCTGAAACAACCTTTGGCCATGCTGCCGAAGCATACCGTGAAGGTGCTATGGAATACCTTCCCAAACCCTTTGATTTAAATGAAGTTCGGGCTTTGGCACAGCGTGTCCAGCCTGTTAAAAAAGAAAAAAAGGTTCGTAAAGAAGCCGCTCAGAAAGAAGTCCTGCATAGCAGTATGATTGTTGGGCGTAGCGAAGCTATGCAACATATGTTCCGTACCCTTGGTAGGGTTGCAACATCGGATTTAACGGTATTAATTACTGGAGAATCGGGTACAGGAAAAGAACTGGTTGCCCAAGAACTGCATCATTTGAGTCGTCGTAGTAATAAGGCTTTTATTGCAATCAACACTGCGGCAATTCCATCGGAGCTGTTAGAAGCCGAGTTGTTTGGGCATGAAAAAGGTTCTTTTACTGGCGCGAACAAAACCCGTGAAGGGCTTTTTGAACAAGCCGATGGCGGCACGTTATTTCTTGATGAAATTGGTGATATGCCAATGGCATTACAGTCCAAAATGCTTCGTGTTTTAGAAACAGGCATGGTACAGCGCATTGGTAGTAATCAGGAAAGAAGAGTGAATGTTCGTTTGTTGGCGGCAACACATCAGCATTTGCAAGATAAAATCAAAGAGGGGAGTTTTCGCGAAGATTTATATTATCGTTTAAATGTTATCCCTGTTCATATTCCGCCACTTAGAGATCGGCGTGATGATATTCCTGAGCTAGCGGAAGTATTATTGCAACAAGCTGCAGATGATCTTTCCATGACAGCACCTATTTTATTGGATGATGCGATTGGACTGCTTCAACGTTATGACTGGCATGGAAATGTTCGTGAATTAAAAAATGTTATGCGACGTTTGGCTGTTTTAACACCAGGCGCAAGCATTACCTTATCCGATGTTGCATTAGCTTTGGGACATGATGGCGTGCATGGTGGTGGTCATGAATTAGAAACACTGGATGAGGCTGTAGTGCGCTGTTTGCGGACGTATATGGATCAACTGGGTTATGCTGAAGCGACAGATATGCATCGCAACTTGCTTGCCATGGTCGAGCCTGCTTTGTTGCGCTTGGTTTTGGAAAAATGCGGTGGAAATCAACTTAAAGCTGCCGATATATTGGGCTTGAATCGCAATACTGTGCGCAAATTAATTCGCCAATATGATATTGATCCAGCTTATTTTAAGCCATAATTTTAATGCTTCTTAGTAGTATTTTGACATGCTTTCTTAGTCTTTTGAGGTTGAAAATATGCTTTGGTTTATATTCCCTTATTATTTAGGGTAGATTCTACGCATGACGTGATGAATTTGGGTGGTTATCATGCCCGCCATGTCTAATACAACCGATTATTTAAAACCTATTTTACTACGCCTTGGCTCTATGTCGCTGGCAATTACACTGCTGACTGTTTTGGCGTTGGCATCAGTGATTGGCACAGTGCTATTGCAAAACCAAGATCAAACTGATTATTTACAACAGTTTGGACCCATTTGGTACTGGGTATTCCGTTCCCTCGGTCTATTTGACATGTACCATACTTGGTGGTTTCTATCTTTATTAGGCTTCTTGATGTTGTCGCTGTCCGTATGCCTATGGCGCAATGTACCGCGTTTCTTGAAAGAAATGCGCAGTAGCAAAGTTGCTCTATCTGATAATGCTATGAAGCATATGAAACATGCCCATCATTGGGTAATTAAAGCTCAGAGTGCTGAAAATGTATTAAATGTTGCCAAAGGGCGATTGAAAGAATGGCGTATTCGTGAGGAACAACGTGGCGATGTAAGTTATATACGTGCCGATAAAGGTAAGTACCATAAATGGGGTTATATCTGTGTGCATTCGGCAATGTTGGTCATTTTAATTGGTGGCTGGATGAGCGTGCAGTTTGGATTTCGTGGTAATATGAATGTCGGTGTAGGCAGTAAGGCAAGTGAGATCGGTTTTCTGAAGGGCACAAGCACAGAATACATGAAGATGCCATTTGAAGTTCAGTGCAATGATTTTTCAATTGATTTTTACCCCAATGGTATGCCCAAAGAATTTAAAAGTAATTTAACCATTATTGATGATGGAAAAGAGGTGCTGACTTCTGACATTATTGTGAATGAGCCTTTGTATTATAAAGGTGTACGTATTTATCAAGCCAGCTTTGGTGATGGTGGTTCAAATATTCATTTAAAACTATTGAAGTTGGATGGCAGTGGAGATATTGATTCGGCGGAAGCAAAAATTTATACCACATTCAAAGATGAGGCGACTGGCATTACCTTGGAAATGACAGATTTTCGCCCGCATAATGTTGAAAATATGGGAGAAGCTGGCAAAGCCAAAGATTTTCAGGACTTGGGGCCATCGGTTGATTTTGTGATGCGTGGTCCAGGTTTAAAACCTGTAAAAATTCGTAGTTTTCAGGATGCTTTTGAATTAAACGGTGAAAATCGCGGTAATTTTATGCAGGTGTCTTTTTCAGGTAATACCAAAGAATTTGAGAATATGGCTCTGGGCTTGGATATGAGTAATCCGCAAGAATGGGAGTTGTTGCAACGCTTTATTATTCATTTGGCAGATGAAGGTACTGATTTAAAAAACAAACAAAAAGCCAATATGCAGGCATTTAAAGCTGCGATGGATGATGTGTTTGGCAAAGATCAACGTCCAGATAACTTTCAAGCGATGGCAATGCGCGTATTGCAAGCGGTACAAGTCATTCCGCGCCTGCCTTGGCCATATATCCCTGTTCTCGATGATTATGATCAGAAATACTATACAGGTCTGCAACTGGCAAGAGATCCTGGCATGAATGTGGTGTGGGCTGGTAGTGCTTTGTTGGTGATTGGCTTGTGCATTATGCTTTATGTATCACATCGCAAACTATGGTTCATTGTACGTAGAAAGGGCAATGATGTGAGTATTAGTTTTGTTGGCTTGAGCAATCGTAATCCATTGAACTTCGACCAAGAATTTAATGCAATTTTAAGCTTGATGAACGACGATATGCAACAGTTGAAAAAAGGAGAAGCCGTATGACAGCAATAGCAGAATCAAATGGATTATGGGAAAATATGTATCAAGGGCGTACCGCATTTGTACGTTATTGGGCATATATTGGATTGATGTTGGGTGCGGTTGGTCTGGCAATGTTTGGTGGTGATGGTTATACGGAAAATGGCTACATCTTCCAATTGGTCGGGCAAGATGGGGTGATGTGGCTGGGTACGGGAGCGCTATTGGGTGCAGGTTTGGCAATTGGTGCTTCTATGCTGCGCCCTGAACTTGTTCATAGTTATATTCCTAAAATGATGGTCTCGTGGTTTGATGGTGGTGCCCTCATGCTTGTCTTGATGGGTCTTTTTACTCTGCTTGAACCAAGTGCGGCAATGGTTTCATATGAAGATCAAACGAACTTATTTGCTGGTCATGTTATTATGACCATGAACGTATTGTTCTTGTTTTCAGCCATTTGCTACATCGCTTATTTGTTTGCGCCAGATTCATTTATTGGCAGCATGGCAACGGCAACAGCATGGGCGGCGTTGTATGCAGGTGGATCAGCATTATTACTACGTTGGTATGAGTCATATTTGTTTATGGATGGTGAAATTGGGCATGCACCTGTTTCCAATATCTATGAAGTATTTATTTTATTGTTTTGTATTGTAACAATTATTTATTTGCAGTGGGAAAAGCGCTATGAAGCCAAAGCTATGGGCGCATTTGTTATGGCATTGGTTGCTGCAGGTGTATTTTTCAGCATTTGGCTGGAGTCTGTGGGACAAGCTGAAATTAAACCGCTGGTTCCTGCTTTGCAATCGTATTGGATGAAAATTCATGTGCCGATGAACTTTGTCGGTTATGGTTCATTTGCAGTGGCATGTGGTGCTGGCATGGCTTATTTAACACGTATGTGGCTTGAAGCTCGCAACAGTAAAATGGTTCGTGTTTTCCCTAGTCTGGAGCAGCTTGATCAACTGGCTTATAAATCTGTCGCAGTTGGTTTTCCTGCCTTTACCTTGGCAACGATTTTAGGTGCTGCTTGGGCGGCAGAAGCTTGGGGTGGTTATTGGTCTTGGGATCCAAAAGAGACATGGGCTTTGATTGTTTGGTTGGTGTATGGCGCTTATTTGCATGTGCGTATTTCTCATGGCTGGCATGGTAAGACTTTGGCATGGTGGACAGTAATTGCATTCTTAGTAACCGTATTCTGTTTCTTGGGTGTGAATATGTACCTTGCTGGTCTTCACTCTTATGGACGTTTGTCGTAAAGACCTTTGCTCTTTGAGGGCTTATCCGCTAAATAGACTAGCTCTATAGTTTTTCAAAGGATTTTAATGATATGGGCACATCACTACGCAAGATTGTTTTTCCAGCAGCGGGTATGGGCACGCGTTTTTTGCCTGCTACCAAGGCGACTCCCAAAGAGATGCTGACCATTGTGGATAAGCCACTTATTCAGTATGGCGTGGAAGAAGCACTGGCTGCTGGCATGGATGAAATTGTCATTGTGACAGGGCGTGGTAAACGCTCGATTGAAGATCACTTTGATATTTCTGCAGAGCTTGAAGCAAGCCTACATGCAGCAGGCAAAGATGTTTTGTATAAAACGGTCTCACATGTCGCACGCATGGCAGATGTTGCTTATATTCGTCAAAAACAACCCTTGGGTTTAGGGCATGCAGTATTGTGTGCTGCACCATGGGTGGGTGGCGAATGTTTTGGTGTTTCCCTGGCGGATGAGCTTATTTTGTCCACAGGCAAAACAGCCATGCAACAACTCCGTGATGTGCATGAGCAAACGGGGGCATCAGTGATTGGTTTGGCATCGGTGCCTGATGATGAAGTATCACGTTATGGTATTGTACAAGCCAGAGATGAGAATGGTTTGTTGCGTTTGGAAACGATGATTGAGAAACCTTCGATTGACGAGGCGCCTTCTAACTTAGCCATGGTTGGTCGTTATATTTTTACACCGCGACTCTTTGAGTTACTTAAAACTACCAAGCCAGGGGCAGGTGGTGAGATTCAATTAACTGATGCCATGTGCCAGTTGGCTGAAGAAGAACCTGTTTATGGTGTGGTGATTGAGGGTCAGCGCTTTGATGCAGGTAACCCCTATGGCTTCCTCTTGGCTAATGCAACATTAGGTTTACAACACCCAAAACACGGCGAATCCTTGCGGTTGGCACTAAAATCGTTGCTGTAATGTATCCAATTTTAGCGCTGGATGTTGCGACTAGACGTGCTTGTGTGTGTTTAGTGAATGCGAGAGGTCAGCTATTCACTGCCGAAGCAAATGAAGGCAAACAGCATTCGGATACAATCTTGCCACTGCTCCAGGATGTGTTGCAACAAGCAAATTTAACATGGACTGATTTAAAGATGCTGGCATTGGGTCAAGGGCCTGGCTCTTTTACAGGGCTACGCATTGCAGCAGCGATGCTGGCTGGTATCAATGCTTCTTTAAAACTTCCCATTTGGGGACTTTCTTCTTTGGCGATTACTGCGATGCAAACGCAAAGTGATGAGCCTGTTTGGGTTTTGGAAGATGCGCGAGCGGGTGAGGTCTTTGTCGGTTGTTATCAACAAGGTGAGAGCATGCAAGATGATGCATGCAAATGCTGGAGTGATATTCAAGACATGTCTGCTGGTTTATTCACTACGCACCAAGAGCCTGCAATTGCTTTACCTGATTGGCAACGTTTAGCTTTACAGATTGAGCGTGCAAAAGCCATGAGCCTGCTTATTCAGGCATTGTGGGATAAAACAGATCATACTGCGCATACACCTTGGATTCAGCCTGTGTATTTGCAGCTATCGCAAGCGGAGAAGAACTTAAAACATGCCTAATGCAGATAAAGATTCATTGGCTCATTTGTCTCATGCCCAACCAATACGCGTACTCTTTGTTTGTTTGGGAAATATTTGCCGTTCACCCTTGGCAGAAATTATTGTGCATGGTCAGGCAGGAAAAAAAGGTTTGAGCAGCCAATTTACATTTGCTTCAGCAGGTACGGGTGATTGGCATGTTGGAGACCTTGCAGATGTTCGTTCGGTGCAGACAGCGGCTAAACATGGCTTGGATTTGAGTCAACACCGCGCTCAACAAATTACAGCCAATAAAGTAAATGATTGGGATTGGTTTGTGGCGATGGACGATGATAATCGTATGAACTTATTGGCTATGGGTGTGCCAGAAAATCGATTATTGATGATGCGCCAGTTTGAGACTGATTCTAGCATCAGTTTAGATGTGCCAGATCCTTATTACGGTGGCGCAGCGGGCTTTGAAGATGCCTATGGCATGTTATGTGATAATGCTGACCATATACTGGACTACTTGCTAAAACAGCGAGCTTAAAGAGGGAAGTGCTGCTCAGCACTTCTTAGGTAGTTATATGAGGCGGAGCGTTAGCAGTAGAAGGGTTTAAGACTTCCGTTGCTAAGCGACGTGTGTAGCTGTTAATTTTCCAATGATTTGGCATCCAGCCATCAAGAAAGCGATAAAAATCTATCCATGCAATGGGAAATAAATTGCGCCATTCAGCTTCTAAAGCATCACTATCCACTTTTTTATCGTGTTCATTGATTGCTTGTTTTAAATATTCTAGATAAACATCTAGAAGTTTTGGGATAAGCGTTTCGCATTGTGCATCATCCAAACAGCTACCTAGAAAATAGGCTACATCTTTCATGCCGCAGCCGCCACCAACATACTGAAAATCAACAGCGGCAACCGACTCAGCATTATCCGCAAAACAAAAGTTGGCTAGCTTGGCATCACCATGAATAATGGTTTGATAGCGAGCATTTTTGAGTGTTTGATCAATATTTTTAGCGGCTTGCTGTAGTTCTTTGTATTGCATGGCTTCAAGCTCATCTGCACGTGTATCCAAATGCCAATAACCGCCACATTTCCACAGACCTTTTGGGTCTTCTTCCAAAAATGCAGCGTGAAAATATGCCAGCCAGCGCAGGCATTGATTGATATCTTCTATTTCAACGTGCTCTTTGCGGATAGAGAAACCCGCCGCATCCAAATCTTCGAGTAATATGACGAATTCATTATCATGTGTGGTGGTTAAAT
>CAYPXU010000059.1:0-9637 GCA_964414875.1 uncultured Zetaproteobacteria bacterium
GATTTTTGACAGAAAATCATGTCAAGAACTATTATGCTGAATAGTTACCTTCAGTTTAGTATTAACGAATTTAATGAGAAACTCATTCAAATCCAAGCACAGTTTAATTCTGCAGCAGAACAAGCTGAGGGACTAATTAGGCAAGATGAGTTGCCATGCTTAGAGGCTTGTGAGCAGACAAAGGATATTTTATTAAAATTACAGCAGCTCAAAGCAGAGCGTGATCAACGTCTTCAAATATTGAATACTAGGCTCATTGAGATAAATAAAATTGAGCAGAAAATATTAGCATTAGAAATAGAATATGGCGTGTTGGGCGACTTGGCAGATGTTGCTAACGGGCGTGGCAAGAATACACATGGGGTTAATTTTCAAAAATTCATTCTCGCCCATATTTTGGATCGTGTATTGGAAGTTGCGACGGTGCGACTGCAACAAATGACCAAGGGACGGTTCTCTCTATTTCGCGCGCAAAACCGAGAATCCAGAGCCAAAGCATTTGGTTTAGAATTAAACTTATTTGATCAACATACTTCTACAGAACGTGAGGTCAGAACACTATCAGGCGGTGAAGGTTTTATGGCCTCGCTGGCTTTAGCACTTGGTTTGAGTGATCTTGTTCAGCAACAAAATGGTGGTGTCCAATTGGATACCTTGCTAATTGATGAAGGTTTTGGCGCACTTTCTCCAGACTCACTTGATGAATGTATCAAGGTGTTAGAAGGTTTGGGTGGCACAGGTAAATTGGTTGGTGTGATCAGTCATGTTGCAGAGCTTAAAGAGCGCATTGATGCTCAGCTAGTAGTGAAGGGGAGTCCCTCAGGCAGTAGGGCAGAGTTTATTGTTTAACGTTCTGGGAACTAGATTTGTATTGACCTTAGTAAGTAATGAGACGGAATCGTTTTTCTCAAAGTAAGGTCACCGTTATTGTTGCTTGAGTATTTTAACAACGTTGACTTTAAAATTATTTATAGATTGTCCAAAGCTGCGACTGCTAGAGAAGCGCTGAACAATTAAGCTGGATCCACTTAGTTTGAATAGTGTATTCTTATAAAAATACCGCTATGCGGTGAGCGTGGAGGGTAATCCCCCCCCCGAAAAACAATGCGTTTTTAATTTTACAGAAGAAAAGTTGCATTATCTATGGGTGGCGATATATGGTTGGAAAGCAGCTTGGGAAAAGGTAGCTGTTTTAAGTTTTCCATTCCGTGCAAATATGAAAAAGAACAGTGTGTGAGCAAACATGTGAATATTCTTGATATTGAAGTTGCGCTGGAACATGGTAAGCATGAAGGGAATAATGCAGCAGTGCGATCAAAGGATAAGACATGGAAGTTATTATTGGCTGAGGATGATTGGGTGAGCCAGTGTATTGCACAAAAGCGCTTGGAGCGAGCTGGCTTTGATGTGGATACGGCAGAAAATGGTTATATTGCATGGGAAAAGGCGCAAATGGGCACGTATGATGTTATTTTAATGGATGTGCGCATGCCTGGTTTAGATGGTTTGGCGGTGACACGAAATATTCGTGCAATGGAATTAAATGATGGTTCGTATACCCCTATTATTGGGGTTAGCGCACATGCTTTAGAAGAGGTCAAAGAAACTTGTCGGCAAGCTGGCATGGATGAGTTTCTTATGAAGCCTATTGAGCCAGAGCTTATATTGTCACGAGTTATGAGGCACGTTGAAAGCCATAAACTATGATGCTTCCCATAGGTTGAATTTAAACTTGCATTGATATTGATAATAGTTATCGTTCTTTCTTATGATAAGACTCACTGTGCAACGGCAAGCTATTCTTGATTTAATCAATCGCTCAAACCAACACTGGGATGCAGAAGAGTTGGCGCGATGTTTGGGTGAAAATGGTGAGCAGCTTGGTATTGCTACGGTATACCGTGGTTTAGCTGCTTTGGAGAATGCGGGTCTAATACAATCGATTCAATTGGCAGATAAAAAACGTTATGAACGTGCCAATAAAGGACATCACGATCACCTTGTTTGTAGCAAGTGCGGTGATATTAAAGAGTTTTGTGATAGTGAAATTGAGCTGCGTCAGCAGCAAGTTGCACAAGATCAATCTTTTCAGATGACTGGGCATCAATTATTGATTTTTGGTATATGTCAGGCTTGCTCAAATGATTCACAGGAGAATGAAGCCTCATGATGTCTTCAATGATTATTGTATTCCGAGAAGTGTTGGAAATGTCCATCGTGCTCGGTGTGTTAATGGCAGCTACAAAGGGCTCGTTAGAGAGTCGCCGTTGGATAGGATTTGGCACATTTTTGGGGTTATTGGGAGCGGTTGTTATTGCATTATTTATGGCTGAACTTGAATCAGCGATGGATGGCGATGGTGAATTTATTTTTAATGCAGTGGTATTATCCTTGGCTTCAGTTTTAATTGCTTGGACAGTTCTTTGGATGGCAAAACATGGGCGTGAGATGTCGATGCGTATGCAGCAAGTAGGGAAATCAGTATCTCAAGGTGATCTGCCTGCAACCGCATTGTTTTTTGTCACTTTAGCAGCGGTTATGCGAGAAGGATCTGAAGCTGTGTTCTTTCTTTTTGGCGCCGTCCAATCGGCACAACAAGATGGTTGGGATATTGTCTATGGTGGGGTTATTGGTTTGTTTATTGGGGTGATCGTTGGCTTTATTTTGTATCGCGGACTAATTCGCATTCCCGTAAAGCATATGTTTTCAGTGGTCGGTTGGTTATTGATGTTGTTGGCAGCAGGTATGGCATCGCAAGCAGCAGCTAATTTGGTTATGGTAGATATGTTGCCCCCATTGGTGGATACTTTATGGGATAGCTCTAAATTACTTTCTATGGAAAGCATGTTTGGGGAGTTATTACATGTATTGGTAGGTTATGATGATCGTCCTAGTGGTATGCAGGCATTGGTATTTGTAGTCTTTTTATCGCTTGTGTTAGTGGTGAAATATCGTAGCGAACATGCAAAATAAACCTGTTAAATATTTGGGAGAGCAATGATGGCGAGACCGCTTAAAATATTTATGCGCGGAAAAAGTGTGCGCATGTTGCAAGAGCTTTTGCGTAGCATGGGTTATAAGGTGGATGATAGGGATAGTATGTTTGGTGCATCCACGCGTGATGCTGTGAAAAGCTTTCAAAGACAGCGTAGCCTGAAGGTTACGGGGCAGGTGGATGATGAATTGCTGCAACTGATGCAGCAAGGTAAGGCTGCTTCATCAGTACGTGGTAAAGAGACTGAGAAAAAATCATCAGCTTCAGATGTTGCACCTGTTGCAATGGTGAGTCAGAAAAAGTTTGATGCTCTGGTTCGCTTAATGGTGCGTAAAGGTCTGTTTGATGAGCAAGAGTTAAATGATGAAATGGAGCGGGTGATACCCGTGAGTATTACGCAACCACCCCTGGTTTGATGGCAATGGGTGAGGGTTGTTTGCGTCCTGAGTTTACGTTTCAATTGCGCGATGCATTACTAGCTGGCGAAAGCATTCATTTAATAAGTCCACATGGGCAGGGTCGCCGTCGAACTTTGCAAGATTTACGAATCATATTCCCTAAATCATGGCGAACTTTGCAGGTGGATATGAAGACTGTTGAGAAGAGTGGGTTAACGCTTTTGGATGAATTACTTAAACAGGTTAAAATTAAAAATATAGCCAATATTCATGATTTTCTATCGAAATTAAACAAAACTTCAACTTATAGTCTGATAATTATCCATAACTTCCATCTTTTGACAGACTTAAATGTTATTTCTTGTTTGAACGAAATAAGAAATTATCCATATTTATCGTTGTTATGTGTGTTAGAGAAAAAACAGGAAAATTCAACCTTGTTAGCAAGGGCTTACATGTTGCCAAGGGTAACTTCGGAGCAATTGTTGGCTGAAATAAAACGCCGTGGTTTTGCGTTAAATAAAGAAGATGTAGAGTTGTTAGCAGTCTTTTTATTGCAACAAACATCACCGTATAGTTTGCTCGATGCAAGACCTAAGTCATGGTTTGAGCAAAGCTTATGGAAATCAGCTGGTTTAGTGTGTGAGTAACCAAATCAATATCACATTGATACATAACATGATGATAGATACACCTCGCCAGAAACCGATAGGATTACGTTCAATGAGTGGTGCATGGGTTTTCATCAAGCTCTGATTGGGCTGGCATAAATCGCGTAAAAACTCTGAAAAACGCTCATAACGCTTTTCTGGGTTTGGATGCACAGATTTTTCCAATGCACCATCCATCCATACAGGTACTTGCTGGTTGTATTGACGAACTGAAACATAATCATAATGTTTATGTTTTTGTGCTTTTTCAAGCTCACCATAAGGGAAATGACCTTGTGATAACATCGTGTAGAGCGTCACACCAAGCGAATACATATCACTTTTGGGTGTAGCTTGAAAACCATCGAATAGTTCAGGTGCAATATAGTTGGCTGTGCCTGCTACATGGTTATCTTGAATCGGCGTATAAATTTCTTGTAAACCTGCCACTTGCACACAGCCAAAATCAATGATTTTTACATCGCCATTGGGATCAATCATGATGTTTTCGGGCTTTAAATCTTGATGAACCATTTCTTTGCGATGAAACCCTCGCAAGCCTTTAATGATTTGTTCTGCGATGCGTCGAAGTTCATTTAAATCGGGTTCAGGATTATCTAAAATCCATTGCGATAAAGGTCGTCCTTCAAGAAACTCAGTTACGTAATACAGGCTACTTCTTTCACCTTCAGATTGATGTACATTAAACACATGGGGGTTATTGATGCGCCTTCCAACCCACTCTTCATGCATAAAACGATCAATGTAAGCGGGATCATCCTCAAAATTGACTGAAGGTGTTTTAATAACCACCGTTTCATCATTGCGTGTGTCTCTGGCCAAGTAAACTTGAACCGTGACACTGGTGTGAATTTCACGAATAATTTGATAATGATCCAGCTTCATACCTGCTTCTAAAGGTGGTGGAAATGGCAGGGAAGTGAGTTGCCGATAATATTCATTATCATTTTGATTGGGCAGTTGCTCTATGCGCATGACTTGGCAGGTAACATTATCATCACTGCCAGCTACAAGTGCTGCATTGACAATGTTTTGGGCGGCTAATTCACAATCATCATGTAATGCCAATGTTTTGATGGTCTCATCGTCGATAAATTCATGAATACCATCGGTATTCAACACAAATACATCGCCAGTTTGGATATTTAGACTGCTGTAATCGAGATTAACCTCATATTCACCACCCATAGCGCGTGATAAATATGTTTTGTTACGATCCACAACCAGACGGTGATCTTTGGTGAGTTGTTTAATTTCACCGTTGCGAATTAAATAAATACGCGAGTCACCGACATGGAATAAGCTAGCAGTGGTCGATTTGATAATTAATACAGCCAAAGTCGAGGCAAGGCTTAATTCTGAGGCATAGCGACGTTGCCCTTGTGAATAAAGCCAAGAATTGAGCGAGTGAATAATGCGTTCGGCTGAGGTTTGGACACTCCAAGACATGGGCGTGCTGTAATAATCGGCAATAAAGCCTTGTACACAATATTCACTGGCTTCTTTGCCAGCCTCGCTAGAGCCAACACCATCGGCAGTAATAGCGACAATGCCTTTATGATTTAAATCTGCCCCTTCAGGCATGCGAATACCACAGCAATCCTCATTCTGATCCTTAAGACCAGCTTGTGAATATTGCCCCGCTAAAACAATGAGTTTGTTCGCCATTGTTTAATGTACCTCAATGCGTTCAATGCTACCATCAGGTAAGACCTCAATCATCACACCTTCTGGCTCATCCAAAAATATGGAACATAATGCAGCAAAAGCAATGCCGCCAGCAATGACCATAAAGAATACATCGGCGGGAACCAGCGAAAAAACGGTAAGAAAAAGAACCGCTCCAATATTTCCATAGGCGCCAACCATACCTGCAATTTGCCCTGTTAAACGGCGTTTAATCAATGGTACGACTGCAAATACGCAGCCAGCGGCTGCTCCTAAGCAGAAAGAAGCCAGCATCATAACGATGACTGCCATAGCAATCGGCCATTCGGCTGTGATTTGTGACATGCCAATAAAGCCAATCGAAGCGCCAATCAACAGCAGAACCAATGAGCGTTTGCGTCCAAGCTTATCACTGATAAAACCGCCAGATGGGCAGGATACAATATCAGTCAAAGCGAAACATGCGCCGAAGATACCTGCCACGGCGATAGGTAGCATAAAGGTTTCTTTGAAGAACAGGGGTAACATGGATACAACTGATAATTCAGTGCCGAAGGTAACGGCATAAGCGATGCTTAGAATGGCAACTTGTTTGAATTTGTAACGGTGAATGTCAGGTACAGGCTTTACAAAAATATCTTTATTGACCTTATGAATTTGGCTAGCTTGATAACAATAAATACCAAACAATACGGCATAAATGATGTTAGCGGCTAAAGCACTAAGCAAACCTAGGCTAGCTACTTTCCAAACCAATACAGCCATAGCCAAATACATCGGGATATTCATCAATAGATAAAAGAAATAATCCTGTTTGCTCGATACTTCCAAACCACCTGATTTATTGGGGCGGAAATAGGTGGAACCTGCTGGAGTATCGGTGACGGAAATATAATAAATAACACCGTAAACCAGCGCAATTACACCTGTAATGGCAGTTGCATAACGCCAGCCATCATCGCCACCGAACATCACTGCCAGCGTCGGCAGAGTAATGGCAGCAACGGCGGAACCGACATTACCAAAACCTTTATACATACCTTCAGCGAGCCCCAGTTGTTTGGCAGGATACCATTCACTAATCATGCGAATGCCAATCACAAATCCAGCCCCGACAAAACCAAGTAGGAAACGTGATAGAGCCAGCGCCTCAAAACTTGTGGAAATGGCGAAGAAGAAACACAGGGCAGCAGTCAGTATTAACATGCCTGAATACATTTTGCGTGGACCAAAATGATCCACCATCATACCTGTGATGATGCGTGCAGGAATGGTCAGGGCGACATTTAGAATCAGTAAGGTTTTAATTTGTTGATCGCTTAAACCCATGGATTCTTGAATAGCTAGCAATAAAGGCGCATGGCTAAACCAAACTAAGAATGTGACAAAGAAGGCAAACCAAGTCATATGTAGAATTTTGGCTCTGCCTGTAAATGAGAGAAAACTGCTGTTCATGCTGTTAGTGCTCATGCCTGTCATGCTCCTGATAATACCAGTGCTGTTGGTATTCATATAGATTGATAATAATGAATTCTTTTGAGCAAGCTGGTTGCCAAGTGTTACTTTTATTGAATTGTATGAAAAACATGCTTTTAAGGGCGTAAAGATGCTTCGATATGCCTATATATTGCGCATAATATGGCTATAATTTAAGCATTAATAATGTAAAAAAAGGATTTTTTGTTGAAAAATAGGCGCGTTTTTATAGGCACAACTATTGCTTTCATGGATTGATATAAAGTTGATATGATAGAGATTATTTTCCCCGACGAGGTTGAAATGAACAATAAGAAGAAACTGGTAATGATTGGTAATGGCATGGCTGGTGTGCGAGCCATTGAAGAGATTCTTAAAGCCAATCCTGATATGTTTGAAATTACAATTTTTGGGGTAGAAAATTATCCCAACTATAATCGTATCATGCTCTCACCTGTGTTGGCTGGTGATACCACGATTGAAGATATTATTCTTAATGATGAAAAATGGTATAAAGATAACGGTATTACCTTGCATATGGGTAAACGTATCAAGGAAATTCAGCGTGGTTATAAAAAAGTTATTGCTGAAGATGGTACGGAAGCTGAATATGATAATTTGATTATCGCTACAGGCTCGAACCCTTTTATTATTCCAATTCCTGGGCACGATAAAGACGGTGTGATGGCTTTTCGTGATATTGATGATTGTGATACCATGGTGGAAGCCTCTAAAAAATATAAAAAAGCTGCGGTGATTGGTGGTGGTCTTTTGGGACTCGAAGCAGCCAAAGGTTTGATGCATTTGGGCATGGAAGCGACGGTTATTCATGATCAGGCAACCTTGATGAATATGCAGCTTGATACGATTGCAGGTGAAATGTTACGCGATGATCTTGAAGGTCAGGGCATGCTTTTCAAAACTTCAACATTGACGACAGAAGTGTTGGGTGATGAGCGTGTAACAGGTTTGAAATTCAAAGATGGCTCATCATTGGATTGTGATTTATTGGTCATGGCAGTGGGCATTCGCCCGAATATGGCATTGGCAAAAGACTGCGGCTTGTTCTGTAATCGCGGTATTGTGGTCAATGACTACATGCAAACAGTGACGGATCCATCGGTGTATACCGTGGGTGAGTGTGCCGAGCATCGCGGCATTGCTTATGGTTTGGTAGCTCCATTGTTTGAGCAAGCCAAAACATTGGCATACATGATTACAGGACAGGGCTTGAAATCCTATGAAGGCTCTGTGGTATCTACAAAACTGAAAATTTCGGGTGTGGATGTGTTCTCAGCTGGCGATTTTATGGGTACACCTGGTGCCGATGTGATTGAGCTGATGGATAAAGTCGGTGGTGTGTACAAAAAAATTGTCATGGAAGATGATAAAATAAAGGGTGTTGTGATGTTTGGCGATACTGCTGATGGCCCGACCTTCTTCCAATGGATGCAAGATGGGAAAGATGTGTCTGAGCAGCGTTCAACGATGCTATTTTCAGCATCTGGCTTGGGCGATTCAGGGCATTCAGGTGAAGATTTAGCATCTGCCATGGCGGATGATACCGTGGTTTGTGGTTGCAATGGCGTGACCAAAAAAGATGTGGTGGATTCGATTGTCAAAGACGGTCTAACCACGCGCAAAGAAATTACAGCTTGTACCAAAGCGGCTGGTTCATGCGGTGGCTGTGCAGGTCTTGTTGATCAGCTTCTAGCCTCGACATTGGGAACAGCATTTGTTGAATCTGAACATGATCCAATTTGCGGCTGTACTGAAATGAATCATGAGCAGGTCAAAGAGCAAATTAAAGCCAAAAAACTTACCATGGTACGTGAAGTGATGAATGTGCTTGATTGGAAAGATGAAGGTTGCCAAGTTTGTCGCCCTGCGATTAACTATTATATCGGCATGCTTTGGCCTGAAGATTCAGAAGATGATCGTACATCACGTATTGCCAATGAGAAGATGCATGCCAACATCCAAAAAGACGGAACTTTTTCTGTTATTCCTCGTATCTATGGTGGCGTAACTACGCCTGATGAGTTGATGAAGATAGCCACGGTAGCGAAGAAATATGACGTGCCTACAGTGAAACTTACAGGTGGTCAGCGTATTGATTTGCTGGGTGTGAAAAAAGAAGACCTTGCACCGATGTGGAAAGATTTGGATATGGCTTGTGGTTATGCATACGGTAAAGCTTTGCGTACGGTGAAAACCTGTGTGGGCTCGGAATGGTGTCGTTTTGGCACACAGGATTCCACTTCTTTGGGTATTCACTTAGAGAAAGAACTGGATCGCATTTGGTTCCCTGCAAAAGTGAAGTTGGCAGTATCAGGTTGCCCTCGCAACTGTGCTGAAGCGACGATTAAAGATGTTGGTATTGTGGGTGTTGAGGGTGGTTGGGAAATCAGTACGGGTGGTAACGGTGG
>CAYPXU010000060.1:0-9556 GCA_964414875.1 uncultured Zetaproteobacteria bacterium
AGTTGCTTGAGAAGCAAAAACGCGGCAAAAAACGTATGAAGTCGATTGGTAGTGTAGAAGTGCCACAAGAAGCATTTTTGGCAGTATTAAAATTGGGTGAGGATTAGAGTATGAGTACAGTAAAACCAGTATGGCGTGAGTGGATAGAGTCGTTGATTGTGATTGCGATTATTGCGATTGTGATTCGTAGTTTTATCGTAGCGCCGTTTAAAATTCCGTCATCAAGCATGGTTCCGACCTTGGAGGTTGGAGATTATCTTTTTGTAACACGTTACAACTATGGCTTTCGTATTCCTCTGACAGATATTCAGATTGCGCCAGAGCGTGCCAAACGTGGGGATATTGTTGTATTTGATTATCCAGATGATCGTAGCATTGATTATATCAAGCGTATTGTAGGATTGCCTGGTGATGAGATTCGTTATGAAGATAATAAGCTTTTTGTGAATGGCAAAGAAATGCCGTTGCTAGAAAAAGGACCAAGGGCTTATTTTTTGGGTGATGGCAGCGTGGATATGTCGACTGTATATGAAGAACGCTTGTTTGATGTAAACCATGAAGTTTTGCGTAAGGACTTTTCTATCCGTGATGGGGAATGGAAGGTGCCTGCGGATCATTATATGGTGCTTGGAGATAATCGAAATAACTCAAGAGATTCGCGTTTTTGGGGCTTTGTACCGCAAAGTTATTTGGTAGGTAAAGCGGCGATTGTTTGGTGGTCGTGGGATGGAGCGAAAGGCGAAGTTCGCTGGAGCCGATTAGGAACATTGCTGCATTAAGGGATGAACCTGTTAAAAGAGGAGTATGTATGAGGAATGAGCAAGGTTTTTCGATGATTAAGATGATGTTTTGGGGGTTAATCATTGGCGTAGGTGTTGTCTATGCGTATATGATTATTCCTGTTTATAATGCTTACTGGAAGGTTCAAGATACTTTTGAAGGTGTAGTGCATTCGATGTCTGATAGTAGTGAAAGCGCCATTCGCAGGCGTCTTCCAAATTTATTTCACCTTAAATACCTAGCTCCGGGTGAAGTGCCGCAAGAATTTTATGATAATTTGGAAATTAAAATTGATAGCGGACGTGTTGAAATTTCATCCTTTTATCATGTTACGGTTTGGTTGCTTGGGCCTGTTGAAGGTGTGGATCCAAATTCGGATTATGAAGAAAAGGATTTGAAGGGCATGGATAAATTGCGCGCCAAATTACGACAGGACTTTGATTTTGAGCCTTATGCCAAAACGCAGTAAAACTATTTTGCAATTGCAGCAAGCTTTTGAGCAGCGTATTGGGGTTTGTTTTGCACAGCCTGAATTATTAGAGCGAGCATTAACACATTGCTCACATTCAGCTATGCATATGGAGCGTCTGGAATTTTTAGGGGATGCTGTTCTAGGATTAGTGATTGCTGAATACTTGCATGATTTGTTTTCAGATGAAGCGGAAGGTCAGTTATCTCGTTTACGCGCTGGACTGGTGCGCAAAGAAAGCCTTTATAAGGTTGCTCAAAGTTGGGACTTAGAAATATATCTTCATGTTGGTGATGGAGAGCGTTCAGCCCAAGGCGTGAAATCATCTTCTATTGTTGCCAATGCGGTTGAGGCGGTGATTGGCGCAGTGTTTAAAGATGCAGGCTGGTCTGCGGCACGCGATTTGATTTTGAAAGCTTGGCAGCCATTATTGCAAAACATGGATGTTTCTGATGCGCGTGATGCCAAAAGTCACTTGCAGGAATATACGCAAGGTAAGGGTTGGGGATTGCCAGAGTATAAGGTTTTCGATTTGGGTATAGATCATAAACCACGTTTTAAAGCAGAGTGTTGGGTCAAGAATAAATTATGTGGGACGGGTTTAGGTGCGCGAAAGAAGGTGGCTGAACTACAAGCTGCGCAACAAGTATTGCTGTCTTTTGATTGTGAGAAGCATAAATGAATTTGTGGTTGTGGCGTAGCCGCTGGATGGCATTTTTGCACGATGCCCTTTGGATCCCGCTGGCTTTGCTAGCGGCTTTTTGGGTACGTTTTAATTTAGAGAGTATTCCCTCAAGTTATCAAGCCGCCATATGGTCTATGCTAATCGTTTGTCTGCTGGTGCAAATGGCATCCTTTTGGTTGTTTCATTTATATCGGGGTATTTGGCGTTTTGCATCCGTTCCTGATTTATTACGTATTATGCGGGCTGTGGCTGTAGGTGTATTGGTTTCATTTGCGATCCTTTTCATATGGTTGCGCTTGGCAGATATTCCGCGTTCGGTGATGTTGTTATACCCCATTTTTTTATTGGCAGGTCTGGCTATTCCGCGCTTGTTTTATCGCTGGATGAAAGATCATCATATGGGTTTTGCTAGTAGTCAGGGTAAACGCACACTGGTGATTGGTGCAGGTCAAGAGGGTGAGCTTTTACTGCGTGATTTACTCAAGCATGAAGCTTATATGCCGATTGGTATTTTGGATGATAATAAACGCAAACATGGCATGGAAATTCATGGTGTACGTGTGTTGGATGGGTTGAATGCATTAGAAAAATATATTCATGCTTTATCGGTTGATTTGGTGATTTTGGCGATACCTTCTGCTCCCCATGCGGTACTGCAACAGCTGATGCAGGTTTGTTCTAGGCATGGCATTGCTTGCCGAATTTTACCATCGTTATCTGAACTGCATGGCGATAAGGTTTCGGTTGGGCAGTTGCGTGATATACGTATTGAAGATTTATTGGGTCGTGACGAAATCCAACTGGATGATTCACAGGTGAGTAGCTTTTTGCAAGGCAAGTGCGTGTTGGTAACGGGGGCAGGTGGTTCGATTGGTTCTGAATTATGCCGTCAGATTTTGGCTTTTCAGCCATCGCAGTTATTGATGTTTGATCATGGTGAATTTAATTTATATAGCATTGATCAGGAGTTATCAGCTGATGACTCTGTGGTTGCGATTTTGGGAGATATGCGTGATGAAGCTCGTGTGCGTTGGGTTTTTGAAACATGGCATCCTGATGTGGTTTTTAATGCTGCGGCATATAAACATGTCCCCTTGGTTGAAGGGAACCCCGCTGAAGGTGTAAAAACCAATGTCTTGGGAACTTGCCAGTTGGCTGATATTGCGGTTGAGTATGCATGCAATGAATTTGTACAGGTATCAACAGATAAGGCTGTAAACCCAGCTAACGTGATGGGTGCAAGCAAACGTGCAGCAGAAATTTATTGTCAGAACCTAAATCAACGCCAACAGAAAACGGCATTCATTACCACACGTTTTGGCAATGTTTTAGGTTCGGCAGGTTCTGTGGTGCCGTTGTTTCAAAAACAAATTGAAAAAGGTGGCCCTATTACGGTAACGCACCCTGATATGACGCGTTACTTTATGACCATTCCTGAAGCCGTCAGTCTTATTTTGCAGGCTGGAAGCATGGGTTCTGGCGGTGAGATTTTTGTACTTGATATGGGTTCACCGATGAAAATTACAGATTTGGCAGAACAAATGATTCATTTATCAGGTTTAGAGCTAGGTAAAGATATTGAAATTGAATTTACTGGTTTGCGTCCAGGTGAGAAGTTGTATGAAGAGCTTTTTCATGAGAAAGAATCATTGGTAAGTACAAAACATCCCAAAATTATGCTCTCAGCTAGCCGTGATATGGATTGGAATGATTTGCAGAGTATTTTAGAGCGTTTGCAAGTGGCATGTGTGGCGCGTGAAGTGGAACATGTTAAAGCGTTATTAAAAGAACTGGTACCTGAATTTGTGGCAACACAGTGCGCTACTGATATTGGTAAAGGGAAGGTATCGCACTGAATGCAGCCGTAGTGACATGTGTTGATGTGGTGGTGTTTACACCGCTGCATATGCTTTATACATACCAGTGGCTAGATGAGTTAGGTGAACCATTAGAAGGAATCCGTGTATGTGTGCCATTGGGTTCGGGTGAACGCATTGCTGTGATACAAAAGATTCATCAATCATCACCTTTGGATAGTTATAAGACTGTTTTGGATCGTCTGGATATTTCCCCCTTGTATAATGACGTGCAGCAACGTTTTTTACAGCGTTTGGGAGACTATTACCTCGCCAGTGGGGGTCAGGTTTGGGAAATGGCACTGGCGTGGGCAGTAGATGATAAACGTCGCTTTCGATATATTGATAAACAGGTGTTAAGTCAGGCTGATGAAGCATTGGCAGCGGCCTTTCAGAGTCGAGCTGCGATTTCTTTGCAGACGATTGCGAAACGCTGTAATAGATACCCTCAATATCGCATTTTAAAAGCTTTAGAAGCTGGTTGTTTGGAAGAACGTATTCAGGATGAGGCTCAAGAAAGCATTGTTATGGAAACAGCTTCTGAATGTGATCATACATTGCTTAGCAAACAATCAGAAGCCTGTGAAAAGATTATGGCAGCAGGTTTGAGTTTTCAGAGTTTTTTATTGTTTGGGGTGACAGGTTCAGGCAAAACCGAAGTTTATCTGCGTGCTGCGGAACAGCGTGTCAAAGAAGGTGGGCAGATTTTAATCTTGGTGCCTGAAATTGGTTTAACACCGATGTGGTTATCGCGTTTATCGCGGCGTTTTAAACAATTAGCTACATGGCATTCAGCCATGCCTTATGGTGAAAAAATCGCGGTACGGCATCGTTTGAATGATTTGGATGTGTTGATTGGCACACGTTCGGCACTTTTCTTGCCATTGCCACGCTTATCGATGATTGTGGTAGATGAGGAGCATGATAGCTCCTTTAAACAGCAAGATGGCGTGGCGTATTCTGCCCGTGATATGAGTTTGTTGCTGGCACAGGAAAAGAATATTCCTGTTGTGCTTGGTTCAGCCACACCGAGTTTAGAGAGTTGGCGGCAGGTAAAAGAAGGCACCATGACATTGCTTGAACTTCCAGAGCGTATATCTGGACATGCAGCTATTACGCCTGAGATTATTGATATGTGTGGAAATCATGCGGTGTTATCCGAGCCATTTTTACAAGCCTTAAAAGATACAAAAGCGGCTGCTAAGCAGTCGATTGTGTTTCTTAATCGGCGCGGTTATGCCCCTGCTTTGCAATGTACGGCATGTGGTCATGTGCCTGAATGTCATGCTTGTTCGGTTCGTTTGACCCTGCACCGCAGGGCAGGGCAATTGCGTTGTCATAGTTGTGATTATGCGCGACGTGTACCGCGTGTGTGTGAGCATTGCGGTGAAGATGCATTGTTACCATTGGGTGCAGGCACTGAAAAAATAGATGAGTTGCTGAGTGAATATTTGCCAGAGCTTAACTTCGCGCGATTTGATCGTGATGTGGTGCAAAGTCAAAAACAACTTAAAGAAACATTGCAGCAATTTGCACAGGGTGAGTTGGATTGTTTGGTTGGCACACAAATGTTAGTCAAAGGCCATCATTTCCCCAATGTGACTTTGGTAGGCGTGGTGAATGCAGATTTGGGATTAAATTTACCTGATTTTCGAGCTGGTGAGCGTTGGTGGCAGCAAATGACGCAGGTGGTTGGTCGGGCAGGGCGTGGTGATTGTTCTGGTCGTGTAGTGATTCAAACATGTAATCCTGATGCGCCGTGGTTAGCGCGTTTGGGTGATGTTCAGGCACGCGTTATTCTTGATGAAGAACAAGAGCTTCGGGAAGCACTATCCTTTCCCCCCTTTGGGCGTTGGGTGCGCATCGTTTTTTCTGCTCGCGATTTACGCCGCGCCCAAACAGCAGCGGAGGCTTTGGCGAAGGCACTGCAGCAATGGGATAAAGTAAAGGTGAGTGGACCGGTGCAATGTGCCATGGAGCGAGTTGCGGGGCGCTTTCGGGTGGAGTTATTGTTGCGTGATGCAACGCGAAAAGTGTTGCCTTGGAAGCTTGCACCGGTGTTGAAGGCTGTGAAGATACCATCGGGTGTACGCCGAAGGGTGGATGTAGACCCACAGGATATGATGTGAATATTTTTGTGCCTAGTCATATCACCGTTTGTTTTTTCAATAGTGATGTTGAAAAATGTTCACTTATAATAGTTGAGTTGCGCTTTTTCGCCTCGCCTAAAAGCGCCTACTATTGCTGTTATCAGAAAAAAAACGGCAATCTGACTAGCTACAAGTTGGTTTGTGATTATGTTGAGTAATTACTTATATGTATAAACGAGCTTGGCAAGATTTGCCGCAAGGCTTTATTTTATGGTCATTATTGGCTGTGATGCTTTGTGAGGTAGTCGCGTCGTATATTCAGTTAGATGTATTGTTATTGTTATGGGGACTTCGCATATGTGAAAGCGTATTATTATACTTATTGGTACTGCATTTTGATGTGCGAGAAGTATTGGGGATTGGGCTCCCAAAAAATAAAGATTGGCAGTTATTATTCTGGGTTTCAACGATTGTATTGCTTGCAGGGCTTGTGTTATTAGCCGTATTTTCAGGGTTAAATATATGGCTGACCTTGCCCAGCTTTGCGCAAGGTTTTGCAGGTATTGTTTTGATGTTACTGCTTGCACCTGTGGTTGAGGAGTTGTTCTTTCGTGGGGTCATTTACCGTTTGTTGCGGCAAGCATTTGGTATATGGCCAGCGATTGTATTATCGGCAATGTGTTTTGCCTATATGCATGGCGCGTTGTTATCGCCACAATTAATTGGCGGCTTAATTTTTGCCTCAGCTTATGAATATACACGTAATTTATGGATTCCGATTCTTTTGCATGTTGGCGGTAATTCACTGATAATATTATTAACATGGTTATGGTAGATGGAGTTATTGGATGAATAAAAATTTTATTCGCATACAAGGTGCACGTGTACACAATTTAAAAAATATCGATATTGAATTACCACGTGACAAGTTGGTTGTGATTACTGGGGTATCAGGTTCGGGTAAATCATCGTTAGCTTTTGATACCTTGTATGCCGAAGGGCAGCGCCGTTATGTGGAATCGTTATCGGCATATGCACGACAATTTTTAGGCATGATGGAGCGCCCTGATGTTGATGCGATTGAAGGGCTCTCACCTGCGATTTCGATTGAGCAAAAAACCACCAGTCGCAATCCACGTTCAACTGTAGGCACGATTACGGAGGTCTATGATTATCTGCGTCTGTTATTTGCACGCATTGGTAAACCGCATTGTCATAGTTGTGGTCAAGCCATTACAGCCCAACCAGCCAGTGCCATTATTGAGCAGCTGGAAGCATTACCTGAAGGCAGTAAAGTGCAGGTTTTATCTCCCATAGCACGAGCTCGCAAAGGTGAGTTTCGTAAAGAGTTAGAGCAAGCTGGTAAAGAGGGCTTTGTGCGTGTGCGTATGGATGGTGATATTATGCCGTTGGATGATGCGCCTGAGCTAAAAAAGAATATCAAACACAATATTGAACTGGTGGTGGATCGTTTGGTAATTCGTGAAGGTATTCGTACGCGTTTGGCAGATTCTGTGGAGACGGCGCTGCGTTATGGTGAGGGCATGTTGATTGCCTTGATTGGTGATGAAGAACGTTTGTTTTCTGAACATTATGCCTGTGCGGATTGTGGTATTTCTTACCCTGAACTCGAACCCCGCTTGTTTTCATTTAACTCACCTGCGGGCGCATGTCCCAAGTGTGATGGACTAGGTATTCAGAGTGTGTTTGACCCCGAATTGGTGGTTCCAGATGATTCACTTTCTTTGCAAAATGGTGTGATTGCGCCATGGGGTGGGCGTGAAACGGTGATGTTTCATCAAACACTGGCTTCCGTTGCGGCGTATGTGGGTGTGTCGATGGATACAGCATGGGCTGACTTGTCTGATGCTGCCAAACAACAAATTCTGTATGGGACAGGCCGTAAAAAAGTCGATTTTATTTATCAAACAGGTACACAAAGCCGTACGGTTAGCCGTTCATTTGAAGGTGTAATCCCCAATTTGAGTCGCCGTTACCGTGAAACAGGTTCTGAAGATGTGCGTGAAGAATTGGCGAAGTATATCAATGCGATTGCTTGCCCCAACTGTGAAGGCTCGCGCTTAAATCGCGCTGCACGGCATGTATTGGTGGGTGATTTGTCGTTGCCAAGGGTGTGTGCTTTGCCATTGCATGAAGCTCAAACATGGATTGCGGGTTTGAAGCTCAACAAACAAGATCAAGCCATTGCTGAAAAGGTAGTGGAAGAAATTGCATCACGTTTAGGTTTTATGATTGAGGTGGGGCTGAATTATCTAAGCTTGGAGCGTACAGCTGGTACGCTTTCAGGCGGTGAAGCCCAGCGTATTCGCCTTGCGACACAAATTGGTTCGGCATTGGTTGGGGTTCTATATATTCTGGATGAGCCTTCCATTGGTTTGCATCAGAGAGATAATGATCGTTTGTTGAAAACACTCAAACGGCTTCGAGACTTGGGCAATTCAGTGATTGTGGTGGAGCATGATGAAGATGCGATTCGCCATGCTGACTTTATTGTTGATATGGGTCCATTGGCAGGGGAACATGGTGGTGAGATCGTAGCGCAGGGTGACTTGAAAGCTATTTTAGCATCGAACACACTGACTGCCGACTATTTATCAGGTAGAAAATCCATTGCCGTGCCCAAACGTCGAAAAGTCGATAAAAAACACCCCATGCTTGGCATTGAAGGTGCATCTGAACATAACTTAAATAACATTACAGCATGTTTTCCTATTGCACGGCTAAGTTGTATTACAGGTGTATCAGGTTCAGGGAAATCAACGATGACCTTGGATACGTTATATCGTGCTTTTGCTCGCCATTTGGGCTTAAAAACAGAGCGGGTAGGGCAATATAAAACACTAATTGGTGCAGATTTAATCAATAAAATTATTGATATTGATCAAAGCCCGATTGGACGTACGCCGCGCTCCAATCCTGCAACGTATACTGGCATTTTCACGCCCATTCGTGAATTGTTTGCAGGAGTGCCTGAATCACGTGCGCGCGGTTATAAACCAGGGCGTTTTTCGTTTAATGTGAAGGGTGGTCGCTGCGAAGCCTGTCAGGGTGATGGTATTATTAAAGTCGAGATGCATTTTTTACCCGATGTGTATGTGCATTGTGAAACATGCCAAGGCAAACGTTATAATCGTGAAACCTTGGATGTGCGTTACAAAGGCAAAAGCATTGATGGTGTATTGAATATGACGGTGGATGAAGGTTTTGAATTTTTTGAAGCTATTGCACCCTTAAAAACACGTTTGAGTACATTGCGACAAGTTGGTCTTGGTTATATTCATTTGGGACAAGCAGCAACCACACTTTCAGGTGGTGAAGCACAGCGTGTGAAACTTGCCAAAGAGCTAGCAAGGCGTGCAACAGGCGATACGCTTTATATCTTGGATGAACCTACGACAGGTCTACATTTTGCTGATGTTGCCAAGCTTCTTGAAGTTTTGCATGCCTTGGTCGATCACGGCAATACAGTATTGGTGATTGAACATAACTTGGATGTCATTAAAACAGCCGATTGGATTGTTGATATGGGTCCTGAAGGTGGTGATCGCGGTGGTGATGTGCTTGTTTCAGGCACACCTGAAGATGTGGCTGCATGTGATAAATCTTGGACTGGAAAATACCTAAAACCCTGCTTGTAAGTTTGTGAATATCTAGG
>CAYPXU010000061.1:0-9443 GCA_964414875.1 uncultured Zetaproteobacteria bacterium
TTGGTATTGTGGGTGTTGAGGGTGGTTGGGAAATCAGTACGGGTGGTAACGGTGGCGTGCATGTTGTGGCAACAGAGCTACTGTGTTTGGTTGAAACTGCCGAAGAGGTTGAAGAAATCTGTAAAGCCTATTTGCAACATTATCGTGAAACAGGTCGTCATAATGAGCGTTGTGCGCCTTGGCAGAAGCGTGTTGGTTTAGAAAACATCAAGGCAGTCGTGGTTGATGATATTGAAAACCGTAAGGCACTGGTAGAGCGCTTGCATGTTTATTTGGCACAACAGAAACAAGACCCTTGGGTTGAGCGTGTTGAAGATGCTGAAAAAGGTTATAATAAATTTGCGGAATACAAGCTGATTGATATTCCAGTTAAGGTGGAAGTGTAATGAGCCAAAAAAATGCTAATAATTGGGTTGAAGTGTGTAAGCTGGATGAAATCCCACCATCACAAGCACGTACAGTGCGTGCTGATAATACGGTGATTGCAGTTTTTCGATTAACCGATGATCGTGTGAAAGCAGTAGAAAATCGTTGCCCACACAAGCAAGGACCATTGGCAGAAGGTATTATTTCTGGTGATGATATATTATGCCCATTGCATAATTGGCGAATTCATTTGGATGATGGGCAAGCGGCTGCACCTGATGAAGGCTGTGTGAAAACTTATCCTGTTAAGGTAGAAAATGGTCAGGTGTTTTTAAGCCTGTAGTCGGATAAAGTTAAAGATAGTAGCTACCGATAAATGCGGATGACATAGATGTGGGAAAACTTTTAAGGTTGCTTTTCCGTTGCATCGATCTGTGATGGAAATGCTTGTAATGTATAAAATATGGGAGTTGAAATGACTCGAACAGTCAACAGTGCATGTTCATATTGCGGTACAGGCTGCGGTATTCTTTTGGAAACTGATGGTGAGCGGATTTTATCACTCAAAGGTGATGATGCGCACCCAACCAATCAGGGTAAACTATGTTCCAAAGGGCGTGAACTGCACCATACCGTACGCACCAAAGACAGGTTATTGCGACCTCAGTTGCGCACATCTTTAAAAGCTCCGTTTGCACCTGTAGATTGGGATACTGCTTTAGAATATGGTGCACAAAAGTTTGCAGATATTATCAAAGAGCATGGTCCTGATGCGGTAGCATTTTATGTGTCGGGGCAGCTTTTGACTGAAGATTATTATGTGTTCAATAAACTCATGAAAGGTTTTATTGGTTCAAATAATATTGATACCAACTCGCGTCTTTGCATGTCTTCGGCGGTGGTAGGTTATAAACGTGCTTTTGGTGCAGATGGACCACCAACGTGTTATGATGATATTGAAAAAGCAGGCTGTTTTTTCATTGCTGGGGCGAATCCAGCCTATGCACACCCGATTCTTTTTAGACGTATGGAAGCTGCCAAAGAGGCAAATCCTGATTTAAAAATCATTGTGACAGACCCTCGCCGCACGGACACTTGTTCGATTGCCGATTTGCACTTACCACTTAAGCCAGGAACGGATGTGCCGTTGTTTCAGGCGATGTTGAATGTATTGGTGTGGGAAGATTTGCTCGATCACGATTACATCGCTAAATATACACAGGGCTTTGATGCTATGCTGAACAATATCAAAGCCATGACACCACGCAAAGCAGCTGAAATTTGTGGGTTGGATGCGGCGGATATTGTTAAAGCAGCATTATGGTTTGCTGAGAATAAAACGTTGTCATTCTGGACGATGGGTTTGAATCAATCCTCGTCAGGTACAGATAAAAATAATGCCTTGATTAATTTACACCTTGCCACTGGGCAGGTGGGTAAAGAAGGCTGTGGACCTTTTTCACTCACAGGGCAGCCCAACGCTATGGGTGGTCGTGAAGTGGGTGGACTTGCCAATATGTTGGCGGCACATAGGGATTATGCTAATCCTGAACATCGCAAAGAAGTTGCTGAATATTGGGGTGTGGATGATGTGTCATCTAAACCAGGTTTAACGGCAACGGAATTATTTTCAGCCTTGGAAGAAGGTACGGTGAAAGCGGTTTGGATTGCTTGTACCAACCCCATTGTATCCATGCCAAATGCCAAACAGGCAGAATCGGCTTTGAAAAAAGCGGAGTTGGTGATGGTATCCGATGCCTATCATCCGACTGATACAACCAAGTTTGCGCATATATTATTCCCAGCATCGGGTTGGGCAGAAAAAGAAGGTACGGTGACCAATACCGAGCGTCGTATTACGCATTTGCAGCAGGCTGTGCCCAAAGCAGGTGTTTCTCGTGATGATTGGAAGATTGCAGTAGATTTTGCACTAAAATTGGGCGGAAAACTGGGTGAAGATTGGTCACAAAATTTCCCATACAAAAAAGCTGGTGATGTGTTTGATGAACACTGTGGTTTAACCAAGGGTGTGGATATTGATATTTCAGGCTTATCGTATGAAGTATTGGATAAACATGGACCACAGCAATGGCCGTTTCGAGAAGGTGATATACCAGGGGAAGTTAAGCGCCTTTATACGGATGGGGTATTTGAAACAGCCGATAAAAAAGCGCATTTTATCAATGTTGATTATATTCCTGTAGCAGAGCCAACCGATGACGAATACCCTCTTTCTTTAACCACGGGGCGTATTCGTGATCAATGGCATAGCATGACCAAGAGCGGCAATGTTCCGCAATTGATGCAGCATATTCCTATGCCAACCCTGCAACTTCATCCCGATGATGCCGCCAAACAGGGTATTGAGGACGAAGATTTGCTGTGTGTAATTTCACGGCGTGGGCAGGTGATTGTGCCTGCGCAAATTAGCAACGATATTCGTGCTGGTGTGGTATTTCTGCCCATGCATTGGGGTAAAATGACAGCGCAGGCAGGGCGTGCTAACGATTTGACTGGCACAGCCATCGACCCCCATTCTAAAGAGCCAGAATTTAAGCATGCCGCAGTGCGCATACAGCCTTTTGCTGCGGCATGGCATGGCATGATGTTGATTGCCGGTAAAAAAATCACTTTGGCACGTGACATGATTGAAGTTTACACCTATGGCGTGGTTGCCTGTTCTGGAGCTGATCATCCAGTGACTTCCATTGATTTAGCATGTACCAAGCCGTTAAAGGATGCGCAGTACAAGCGTTTGGATCAAATGCTTGAGCAAGGTGAGAGTTTTGAAACATTAACCTTTGCGGATCGCAAACATGGTATTTATCGCAAGGCATGGTTGGATGATGGGCATTTGGTAGCAGTGCGCTGGGTTGGCGGTGATATGGATGAAGCCAAGTGGTTGCGAAAACTCATGCTGGAAGGTCGCGATGTCGGCGAATTGCGTCCGTATTTGTTGGCACCTGGTGGTCCAGTTGATAAACAAGATACCAAAGGCAAGATTATCTGCGCCTGTAACAATGTGGGTGAATTAGAGTTGAAAGCAGCCATTGAAAGTGGCTCAGACAGCCTTGATAAGCTTAAATCATGTACGATGGCTGGTACAGGCTGTGGTTCATGTGTGCCTGAAATGAAGCGTCTACTAGCTTAGAGATGTTGTTTTTAAGATTTTTACAGCTTTGCATATGATGTTTGGAAAGGCAATTCGAGCATAATGGCGGCAAGGCAGACTCGGCAACATTTGCTTATGCCATTGCCCAATACGCATTTTAAGGAGATAGTCTTCACTTATGATGGTTGAAACATCACCCATTCGCTTTTTTAAACAGATACCTTCTCAAGCTGGGTTTGTGGATCGCTTCGGTCGCAAGCTCACATACTTGAGAATATCTGTGACCGACCGCTGTAATATGCGTTGTGATTATTGCAGACCTTCTGCGGATGCTTATAAGGCAGAGTCGCATACGAATATTCTGGATTATGAAGAGATTGAGCGTATCGCATCCGTAGCGGCAGAGCTGGGTATTACAAAAATTCGTATTACGGGCGGCGAACCACTTGTTCGCCGTGATTTGCCTGCATTGATAGGCAAGCTATCGGCTATTTCAGGCATTACAGATCTTGCATTAAGTACCAATGCAACATTATTGGGGAAGTATGCCAAAGTGCTTTCAGATGCAGGGCTTCATCGCATCAATGTGAGTATTGATAGCTTGAATGCTTTGCGTTTTCGAAAACTTACAGGCGGTGAACTTGCCCCTGTCTTGGCTGGCATCCAAGCTGCGCAAGATGCAGGGCTTACACCCATCAAACTAAATACGGTGCTTATGCGAGGCATCAATGATGATGAAGTATCGGATTTGATTGATTTTGCATCCGATATAGGCGCAACAATTCGTTTTATTGAGCTTATGCCAATGAAACAAGGCTTGGATTGGGATAAACATTACATTTCCATTGATGAAATTTTGCAGCGTGATGATGTGAGAGCGCGTGTGGATGTGCATGCTCCTTTGCAAACTGGTAACACAGCAGCACGCTATCTGCCGCTTAAATCGGGTAAAGGTGATGTGGGTTTTATTATGCCGATGTCGGAGCGATTTTGTGAAGGTTGTAATCGTTTGCGTTTGACTTCGGATGGCGGCTTGCGCTCTTGTTTGCCAGCCGATGATCAACTTAATTTGCGTGATTTGATGCGTAGTGGTGGCACTGATGAAGATATTCGCTCGACTTTCTTGCGTTCAGCATTGATGAAACCAGAAATTGGTATTTATAATTTTGATGCTGAGAGTGAAAAACAATCGATGATTCATATTGGTGGATGACATGTATTTTCAGCCACGGATGCACGCAGATACCCCAGGGCACTTTCTCTCTCGCAAGCTCGACTCACCTCGTATACACAGATATAAAAGACTAGGGAAACAGGTTTTATCTGCGTTTATCTGCGTGCATCTGTGGCTATTTATGATTGCTTCCTCTGCTTATGCACAAGAAAGTATCACTGTGGCTGTTGCATCTAGCTTATATGCACAAATGCAGACACAAGCCCAAAGCTATGAAAAAGAGCACGATGTTAAAATTCGATTGGTTTCAGGATCAACAGGTCGTTTATACAATCAAATCACACAGGGTGCGCCCTTTGATGTATTTATCGCCGCCGATGACATGCGACCAGCGCTTTTGTTGAAGCAGGGCAAGGCTATTGCGACATATACAGCGGGACAGGGTTATCTTGGTTTAATCGTGCATGGCAAGTTGGTGAGTGATCTTACCCAGCTGACCCAAGCAAGCATTCAACACATTGCTATTGCCAACCCTGATGTTGCACCGTTTGGTTTGGCGACAAAAGAAATGTTGCAGAAACAAGGTTTATGGGAGCTGTTAAAATCCAAATTTATTTATGCACAAAATGCCTTGCAAGCTCAAATGCTGGTGGAAAAAGATTTGGTGGACGCAGGGTTTGTGCCTGTGGCATCACATCAAACTTCCATGGTAGTCATTGCTTATCATAGTGTGCTATTAACAGATAAGCTATTGGCTAGATCTTGGTTAAAAAGCATCACACCTCAAGATATGGCTTTGAAAGCACCGTAATGTTTGAATCGTTATTTATTTCTCTACAGCTGGCATTGCTCACCACCATCATTTTATTGCTGATAGCCTTGCCACTGGCGTATGTCTTGGCATTTAAATCATTTAAAGGCAGAACGGTGTTGGAAGTGATGGTGGCGTTGCCATTGGTCTTGCCGCCTACGGTGTTGGGTTATTATGTATTATTATTGATTGCGCCTGATTCAATGTTGGGTGGAATTTGGCAGAGTTTGTTTGATAGCTCTTTGGCATTTTCATTTTCAGGGATGGTGGTTGCATCGGTATTGTATTCATTGCCTTTTGCCGTACAACCCATGCAGCAGGCATTTCGCGCCATTCCGAAACGTTGGTTGGAGCTTGGCAAGGCTCAAGGTATGAATATGAAATATAGCCTATTAAAAATTATTCTCCCTGCATCGAAAGGCGGCATGCTCGTCGCGGCGGCTCTTTCATTTGCTCATACCATGGGTGAGTTCGGCGTAGTGTTGATGGTCGGCGGCTCGATTCCAGGTGAAACCAAGGTTGCCAGTATTGCGCTGTTTGAAATGGTTGAAATGCAGCAACAATCCGAAGCTTGGATGTTGGCTTTGATTCTTTTGGCGGTGTCATTTGTGATGTTATCGGTGGTTTATGGCGTGAATCGATCAGGATTGAATATGGGGGTGATTAAATGACCCATGAGATTCGCTTAAACACACAGTGCGGCTCACTTTTTTTGGATGTTCACGCAGCGTTTACAAATGAAATGATTGTTATTTCAGGTGAGAATGGTGCAGGGAAAAGCACGCTTCTGCGGTGTATTGCAGGTTTGCAAGAAGCTTCTGGTCAGATTTGCATAGATGGGAAGCATTGGTTGGATAGCAGTGCTGGATTTGTGTTGCCCACAGAGCAGCGAAAGCTTGGTTTTGTTTGGTCAGAAGCGGTGTTGTTGCCATGGTTAACGGTTGAAAAGAATATCGTTTTGGGCGCGGATGAAGAAGGTTTTATTTGGTTTAAGCAGCTTGTTGAACAGTTGGAAATAAAGCATTTACTCAAACGTAAACCCGATGTTCTTTCCACAGGTGAGGCGCAGCGTGTTTCATTGGCGCGCGCCATATATCGCAAACCGAGCATATTGTTGCTTGATGAACCATTTTCAGCACAAGCGCCCGATATTAGGGCAAGGTTACGCCAAGTTTTGCAACGGCAGCAAAAGCAGTTGCAGATACCTATTATTTTGGTGAGCCATGATGTGGAAGATGCCACAGTATTGGCGCAGCAGCATTGGCGAATGCGAGAAGGAAAATTGTTGGTTGAAGTGCAAACGCAGCAACATAAGGTGAATAAACATGAATAATTTAACCCATTTCGATAAAGCAGGGCGCGGACGCATGGTGGATGTGTCGGATAAAGAAATCACCACACGCATTGCCATTGCCAGCGGTGAAATTTACATGTTGTCCAACACTTTAGCGCACATCCAACAAGGCAAACTCAAAAAAGGTGATGTGCTCGCTATTGCCGATGTCGCCGCGATTATGGGCGCGAAAAAAACACCCGATTTGATTCCCATGTGTCATCCTTTGATGCTTTCGGGTATTGATGTGTCATTTTCAGAATTGACGGAAACCTGCGGCTTAAAAGTTGAAGTATCAGTCAAATGTAAAGGCAAAACAGGCGTGGAAATGGAAGCTTTAACGGCAGTGAGCACAGCATTGCTCACCATCTATGATATGTGTAAAGCCGTGGATAAAGGTATGCGCTTAACGAATATCCAGTTGGAAGAAAA
This sequence comes from uncultured Zetaproteobacteria bacterium, assembly GCA_964414875.1. Classification (GTDB taxonomy): domain Bacteria; phylum Pseudomonadota; class Zetaproteobacteria; order Mariprofundales; family Mariprofundaceae. The sequence continues at coordinate 7,229 of CAYPXU010000061.1, forward strand.
AACAGGTGGTAAGTCAGGCGATTTTAAGCGGTAGTGTTCATTCTAGCATTGACTTCTTTGCAAATAAAAGGATTATTATCCGATAATAATAGGAGAATAGCAATGAATACTGCAAGGTTTACACCTAGTGAAATGCTTTCTGCCACAGATTTGTCTAAAAAAACCAGTTCAATTCTTACCGAACTGTCTGCGCACAAGCATGATAAATTTGTCATTGTCCGTAATAACCAACCCAATGCTGTTTTGTTATCTTTGGGTGCTTATGAGTCACTTTTAGAAGAGATTGAAGATTTGCAGCTTTCAAAAATAGCCAGTGAAAGGTTGGAAAGTTTTGACCCTGCGACCGCCACTGCGCATGAGGATATGAAGCGTAAGTACGGGTGAGTTACGAATGAACCAAACATGGAAGGTTTTGTATCACCATGAGGTTGATAGGGATTTAAAGCGTATTGGTAAAAGTAGGGCAAAGCGGGCTATCAAGGCGATTGATGAAAAGCTGACTACCGAGCCTGAAACCTTTGGCGCATCGCTGCGCAAGAGTTTAGCTGGTCTGCGCAAATTAAGGGTGGGTGATGTGCGTATAGTGTACAGGGTAGAAAAAGAACGTATTGAAGTGCTGGTTATTACGATTGGCAAGCGGGCAGATGGTGATGTGTATAAAGTTGCTGGTTTGCGTAAAGGAAAATAGGCATGAACGAAACAGTAAAGGTTGTCTTCTTTGGTTTGCTTGCAGAGCAGGTAGGCTGCAAAAGTATGGAAGTTCAGGGTGGTAAAATGCTTGCCGATGTGATTGCTGAGGTGGGTTGCGCGGATATAAAACCATTGCTGGTGGCGGTAAATCAAGAGTTTGTGAAAGATTTTAGTTTGATATTAAAAGATGGCGATGAAGTGGCATTGATGCCTCCGTTTTCGGGTGGGTGAGATGAATAGCCCTGTCCGTATTCAAGAAGAAGATTTTTCTGTGGAAGAAGAAGTGAATGCACTTCGGGAAACCTCGCAGCGTATGGGTGGTATTGTGACATTTCTTGGTTGTGCCCGTGATTTCTCTGAAGGGCGAGATGTGTTTTCGATAAACTTTGAGCAATATGCAGGTATGGCGACCACTGCTATGCAAAGTTTGCGTGACGAGGCTTTGAAAACATTCGATGTTATTGATGTGCGAATCATCCACCGTGTCACCACTGTACATGCAGGCGATCAGATTGTGTTGATTGTGGTGGGTGCGGAGCATCGCAAATCTGCTTTTGAAGCCTGTGAATGGATTATTGATACGTTAAAACAACGTGTACCCATTTGGAAAAAAGAAGTCACTCCTGATGGTGATTCGTGGGTCACGGAGCATCCATGACCACGCCCGCTTTAAGCACCCCCATCCTATCACTTGTTGGTTATTCCAACTCTGGCAAAACAACCTTGATGGAAAAGCTAGTTTCAGGTTTGGTAGCCAAAGGTTTACGTATTGCCACCATCAAACACAGCCACCACCAGCCAGAAATGGATACCCCCGGCAAAGATAGCTGGCGACATAAACAAGCTGGTGCATCAACATCATTGCTCGTTGGCCCTGAGAAGATGTTGATGGTCAGTGATGTGGATGAGGCTTTAAATCCGCAATTATTAACTGATCGATTGTTCAGTAATTATGATTTGGTGCTGGTCGAAGGTTATGCCTCTGTAGCTGGGTCTAAAATTGAAGTGGTTCGTGCTGGGCGTTCTCAGGAGTTGCGGTGCAATGAAGGTGAATTGCTTGCTGTTGCTACGGATATTTTAGACTTAAACGTAGCGGTTCCTGTATTAGATCTTAATCACCCTGATTCTGTGATAGACTTTATTCTTCACTGGATGACAGAAACGAAAGCAAGCGGCTGATATGCTTAGTTAGTTGGAGAATAGCGAGTAAACTGGTGTCTGTTTTCGACCCAAAGTAATCATTTAGCTTTTAGTTTACACTATGTATTTTGGTTTACTATTGCATTGGAAATGGACAAAATGACATTAAATCACTTGTAGAACGCTATGCATTCTTTGAAGATTTACAGAATGATGCTATTGGGTTCCCTGATAATAAAACACTTTATTCACCACAAGCTTTTGGAAAAAAGAAGTTGTAGCAATGACTTTTCTCAAACCGAAGCTGTCGTTAGTAACTGATGTTACGCATAGGGCAATCGCATTAAAATTAAGCCTTACCTAATAGTAGTGCCTCCATATAATC
>CAYPXU010000062.1:0-9371 GCA_964414875.1 uncultured Zetaproteobacteria bacterium
GGTTGCCAAAGATATTGTGGTTTACACGCCAGAAGAGTTTGCCCATTGGCGACATATTGAGGGTAGCTTATGCCATAATATCGTGCAGAAAGGTGTACGTTATGCCTGAATCATTTGAATTGTTACGTGCGTGGAAAATGAAAAGCGACCATGATTTACAAGCTTGTCGACAATTATTGCAAGTTGAGGAACCTCTCGTCGAGATTATTGCATTTCATGCTCAACAGGCCGTTGAAAAAGCATTAAAAGGGTTCCTTCTTAGCCGAAAGTGCTTTGATTTCCCCAAAACTCATGATCTTGGTCGCCTACTTGATTTGGTAGAGTCATTTGAGCCTGAGCTGACAAACATTGATGCAATTATTGAACTAACACCATTTGCCGTTGAAATGCGCTATCCTGAATCATTGGATTGGGGCAATGATATTGATGCAAACGAATACGTGCTGCTAGCTAAACAAAGTTGTGCAAGAATATGGTCTTATGTGCACCTCTCTTGAGTCTATATGCATGGAGTATGAGAAGCATGACTGAGCGGCAAAACAAGCTTATCATTTTTCAGGGCAAAGAAATCCGCAGGGTTTGGCATGAGGAGCTTGGTTTCTACATAGGGACAATTTATCCCCAGATAGAAATGTTAGGAAAATCAGGAAAAAAACGGAAAGTATTGGCAGGTAAAACAGAAGATATTATGGCGATTCGTCAGAATTTAACCGATGAATGGAAAGAACGTGGTATTGAAGAGCAGCGAGACTTTGCGATTTTGACCGCAGAGATTTCCAAGGCGACATTCGGAGTGACTCCAAATGAATACAAGAAGTTAAAACAGTTACCTGAAAAATCCAAAGCCAATTTACGCGATTATATGGATGATTTGGAATTGATTTTCACCATGCTTGGTTAAAGCCGTTGCCCAGCGTGATGGTAAGGTTGCTGGCAATGCGAGAAAAGATGCTGAAAAAGAGTTAGGGCGAAGTATTGTGTCGGAGAATAATTATTTATCGGTAGGTAAGACAAGAAAACTGGGTGAATAAAAGGTTGCAAAAAGAAACCTTATGGGTGTATATTGCCGCATAATATAAACTGTAGGGGGTAGATTATGGCTGTTGCAATTAAACTTTCAGATGAACTTGTGGGTGAAGCGAAATTGTATGCAAAAGCACAGCATAGAACACCACCCAAGCAGATAGAACATTGGGCTAGGTTGGGCAAGATTGCAGAAGAAAACCCTGATTTGCCATTTAATTTTATTCAAGAAGTGATGCTGTCTCATGAAGAGGCAGAGCAAGGTTTGTTAGAAACTTATAAGTTTGGTTAAGTATGATTATCCTTCAAACACCACGATTTTCTAGGCAGCTAAAGAAGCTGAAAAAGAACCGAAAAGAAGCATTGGATGAAGCTGTGACGGCTATCATAGCGAACCCCTTGATTGGCGTTCAGAAACGTGGGGAGTTGGATTATTTGCGGGTCTATAAGTTTTCAATGTTGAAACAGCAAGCCTTGTTGGCATACAGTTATGATGATGGGAAGCTCATTATCAAATTACTGGCAATAGGCTCATATGAAAACTTTTATCGTGATTTAAAGCGTTAGCGAGGTAACTATTGAAAAGAACTGATTTCTTATTGCAAAACAAAGCTACGCGTAGGGCTTGGCATAAGGGAGAATGGCTTTATAAAAGAGGATTAAATGCATATAAATAAACTTTCTAGGCTTTTATTACTATGTGTTTGTATGTTTGTTTTGGGAGCATGTGCTGGTGGACCTCCCAAGCATTTGAATGATGCGTGCTCCATATTAACTGAAAAAGATGACTGGTATGCGTATGCCAATGAGTCCTTTAAAAAATGGGGTGTTCCTGTGCATGTGCAGTTAGCGATTATTTATCAGGAATCTAGCTTTCGCTCCGAGGCTTTGGCACCCGACGATACCTTATTGGGTTTTATTCCTTGGGGGCAGGTGAGTAGTGCTTATGGTTATGCACAGGTTCTGGATGCTACGTGGGAGTGGTATATGAAATCCACGGGAAACTGGGGTGCAGATAGGGATGATTTTGAGGATGTGACAGACTTTATTGGTTGGTATGGCAATTATTCACATAAGAAACTAGGTATCTCTAAATGGGATGCTTATAATCAATACTTGGCTTATCACGAAGGACATGGTGGTTGGAAGCGTAAGACATTTAATAAAAAACCTTGGTTAATAAAAGTAGCCAAAAAATTAAAACGTAGGTCAGCTCGTTATGCAGCCCAAATTAAGCGATGCAAAGCAAATCTCGATGATGATGATAGCTGGTTTTGGTGATGCTAGAATATTTGAATGCGCGTTATATGCACGCAGGAATACATAAATACTATGAGGGAAAAGCCATTGAAAAACGTTGATTTTTATTTTGATTTTATAAGCCCTTATAGTTACCTCGCAGCGCTGCAGTTGGCGGAATTTTCGTCGCGAAATAATGTGGGTTTTGAGTGGTTGCCAGTCAATTTGCCGAAACTTATTCATCAATCGGGTAATACGCCGCCATCATTGATTAAAAATAAGGCGATATATTCGCTGCGTGATTTGAAACGATGGGCGGCTTACTTAGATGTACCTTTTAAGATGATTCGACCTGGTTCTTTTGATTCTCGCCCTGCTTTACGTATTGCAGGAGCATTGCATGGTGAAAATAGGGTGCGTTTTTGCTTGGCTGTGTTTGAGGCTTTATGGTCGGGCGCTATTGATCCCAAAAAAGATGCTTGGTTGGAAGCTGTTTTTGCATTCAAAGCGTTGCCTGATGCTTGGTTGGGTCTGACATCTGATCTTTTTGAAAACAATGTTTCCATAGCATTAAAAGCAGGATTGTTTGGCGTGCCAAGTTTTGTTTTGCAAGGAAAAGGTAAATCTGAAATGTTCTTTGGTGTTGATCATTTGGATTTTTTAGCGCGAGCCTGCTTGGCATCGGATAGTGTGCGCCCATCATGACTGAAAATTACATTCATATTTTACCACCCCAAATTGCCAACCAAATTGCGGCAGGTGAAGTGGTGGAACGTCCTGCATCGGCTGTGAAAGAATTGGTTGAAAATAGCATGGATGCTGGCGCGACTAAAATTGTCGTGCGGGTTGCGGGAGCGGGTAAAAAACGTATTGAAATTGATGATAATGGCTGTGGTATGTCGGCAGCTGATGGGGAGTTGGCATTGCAACGTCATGCCACCAGTAAAATTGAAACATCGGAAGATTTGCATTGCATCGCATCGCATGGTTTTCGTGGTGAGGCATTGCCATCGATTGCCTCGGTATCGCGCTTTCGTATGCAGACATGTTTGAAGGGCAGTGATGAAGGCGTTGAGGTGCGTGTGGATGGTGGGGGCGAAACAACGGTGCGTCCTGCGGCTCCTCGTGTAGGCACAAAGATTGAGATTCTTGATTTATTTTTAAATACGCCAGCGCGTTTAAACTTTATGCGTACCGATAAGACTGAAGAAGCGGCGATTGTTGAAGTATTTCGGGCTTTGGCATTGGCGCATCCGAAAGTCGCCATGCGTTTGGAGTTTGATGGGCGCAAACGCTTTGATTTTCATGTCCAAGATGAGCCTGCACGGGTCTTGGCGATTATGGGGCGCGAGTTTTCTGAAAACAGTGTGCAACAAAGCATTGAACATGAGGGATTACAAATATCGGCATACTTGGGCTTGCCGACTTTTCATCATCGGGATTCCACACGCATGATGTTTTTGGTCAATGGGCGGGTGATTCGTGATAAGGCATTGATTGCGGCACTACGGGCTGGTTATCGTGATGTGATGTTTCATGATCGTTATCCTGTGGCGGTGATTCGCTTGGAGATGGATCCTGCGGATGTGGATGTGAATGTGCATCCAGCCAAGCGTGAAGTGCGTTTTAAATCGCCACAAGTGGTGCGGGCAGGTATTGTGGCTTGTGTGCGCGTTGGCATTGAAGCGATGGGGCAATCGGTTGCGAGTACGACGACAGATAAAGCATTGGCTGCCATGAATCCCCATATGTCTAGCTCTGAAAACCATGTTTCGCACAGCAGTATGCCGCAGTTTAGTTCGGCATCGCAGGGGCGTTCTTTTTCAGTTCCGAATAGCGTGAAAGCCACCCCTGAATTGCAACATTTATTGTTTCAAGCACCACATGAAGTACGTGAATCGGATGCGACTTATGATGTGCAAGAATCATTGAATTTAGGGCATGCCTTAGCGCAACTGCATTGCTGCTATATTGTCGCAGAAACCGAGCAGGGCATTGTGTTGGTCGATCAGCATGCTGCCCATGAACGTATCAATTATGAGGCCTTGAAAAAGCAATTAAGCAAAGGTGATGTCAGTACACAAATGTTGCTGACTCCTGTAAACTTATCGTTGCAAGGTGAGCAGGCAGCATGGCTGCATGACCATACCCTCGAACTGGCAAGTTTTGGTGTTTATATAGAGGCTATGGATGATGAATTATTTCTTATTCGTAGTGTGCCTGCGATGTTGGCATCGGAATCACCGCTGGAGTTGGTATCTGAATTGATTGAAGCTTGTATGCTTTTAGGGGTGGCGACTGAAGCGGGTGATTCAGGGCTTGGTAGGGTGCTTGAGCGTTGGCTTGGTAACCGTGCTTGTAAAGGTTCGATAAAAGCTGGGCGTGTGCTATTGCCAGAGGAACAAGAAAATCTATTGCGGGAAATGGAACAAACTCCGAACATTGCCCAGTGCAATCATGGGCGACCAACATATGTGCGTTTATCGCTCAATGAATTGGATCGCTTGTTTGGGCGTAAGGAATAGGGTGATATGACAGAATATAAGCAAGATACATTAGAAAAGATTAAACAAAGCCATGAAAATATTGCTTTAACGCTAGGTACCATACTGGCAATGTTATTGGTGGCATATTTTTTAAGCTATTCGGCATTGGCGAATTCGAACTATACATGGTTATTTTGGTTTGAAATGCTTTCATCACCAGTCATCGTGATGGGCTTGTTTTATATTCGAAATATTGCCTTTTTACTGCTGAAAATACGTTTTATGGGCTCATTCGAGTGCAAACAAGTGCTTGGTCAGTTACAACTTGCTGATTTAAGCGAGGAAAAAGGTTAAAGCTCTATGGAAATGAATACGGTTTTATTCTCTATTGTGGGCGTGATTGGTTTGGCATTTTTATTCGCTTACATTTTACGGATTTACAATATTCCAGCGGCGGTTGCATATATTATTACAGGCATTGTTGTAGGGCCTTCAGCATTAGAATTTGTGCATGATAGAGAATTGCTGAATCATTTGGGTGAGTTGGGCGTGATTATGCTGATGTTTTTTATTGGTATGGAAGTATCCTTACCGCGCCTGATTGCCAAATGGCGTGTAGCAGTGCTTGGCACAGCCGCGCAAATGGCCTTGTCGGTGGGTATTTGTTGCTTGGTAGCATGGTTGTTAGGTTGGTCTTGGCAGTCAGGGCTTTTATTTGGCTTTATTATTAGTATGAGTTCCACTGCGGTTGTATTAACGTTGCTTAAGGATGCCAATGAATTGGAAACGCCCTTTGGACAGAATGCCTTGGGTGTATTGTTGATGCAGGATTTAGCCATTGTACCGATTATGATCATTCTTGGCACAATGGGTGAGCATGAAATGTCGGGTAATGAGATTGCCATACAATTGGTCGGCGGTATTGCATTAATGACTTTGGTCATTTGGTTATTACGCCGCCCTGGTTGGCATATTCCAGAGACTTTTCTAAAAAGTGTCGATAAACAAATTATGATGGGTCTTTTGCTGTGTTTTGCCGCCGCAGCTTTAACGGCATGGATTGGTCTTTCCGCACCCTTTGGTGCATTTTTGGCGGGCATGATTTTGAAATCTTCTGACCAATCGGAATGGGTGGAAGAACATTTACACTCTCTTTATGTAGTGTTTGTGGCAATATTTTTCTTATCTATTGGCATGCTGGTTGATCTGAATTTTGTCATGGAGAATATTGGTTTTGTAATATTTATGACCTTGGGTGTATTTATTCTTAACTCTGGCATTAATACGCTGGTATTGCGGATGTTGGGTGAAACATGGAAGATGTCTTTATTGACGGGTGGCTTGTTATCACAAATTGGTGAGTTATCTTTTTTATTGGCATCGTTGGGCTTGGCAATGGGCATGTTGACCACAGATGGGCATCAAATGGCGATTGTGGTGATTGCATTTTCATTGATGTTAAGCCCATTATGGATGGTCGCTGTGCGTTTGTTGATTCGTGAAGATACGCAAATGATGGCAGATAAAGGTCTGGATGAAGAAATTAAAATAATGGCAAAACAGCTCGAACAAACGCGGAGACATGATTGACGGAACAATGTGCGGAAAAAACTCAGCAGCCATGGCGTGCTGTGGCATTGATGGGAGCAACAGGCACGGGTAAAACATCCCTAGCCTTGGATGTGGCAGCCAGCTGTGGTTCGGTCATTATTTCCTGTGATTCGATGCAGCTTTATAAAGGCTTGGATATTGGTACAGCCAAAGCAAGTAGCGAGGAGCGTCAGCGTATTCCCCATCATCTGATTGATTGTGCGGATATATCTGATATTTGGTCAGCCCAACGTTGGGCGGATGCGGCATTGGAGATTATCAAAGAAGAAAATATGCAAGGGCGAGTGCCACTCATTGTTGGCGGTACAGGCATGTATTTGCGTGCTTTGGTGGAAGGTTTTGCCAAAATACCTGAAGAAAAAGAGGGAGTGCGTGATTATTTTGTCGCATTGCAAGCCGAACATGGCACGCCGTATTTGCATGATTTATTAAAACAATGTGATCCGATTTTAGCAGAAAGGCTGCATAACACCGATAGCCAGCGTATTATGCGCGGCTTGTGCATTTATAAGAGTACGAATGTGCCGCTCTCGACTTGGCAAGCAGAACAAGAAGCGCAAAAAGAGATTATTGATTGCGCTGTATTTGTATTGGATGTGCCACGCCCTGAGTTGCGCGAGCGTTTGGCGAAACGTATTGAGACGATGGTGGATGCAGGCTGGTTGGATGAGGTGCGTTGGTTGAAGCAGCAGGAAATAGCGGAGTTACACCCTGCCTTGCGTGCGGTGGGTTATCGGCAGCTATTGATGTATTTAGATGATGCGTGTTCCTTAGAAGAGGCTGTTCGGGATGCTATTACAGCAACACGAAAATATGCCAAACGACAGGTCACATGGTTTCGCAATCAGACCCCAAATGCAGTGAGGGGTGATGCAGAAACATTGAAACAGGCGATGACGGAGCAACTTAAAGCATGGAAATGATGGAAACAGATGAAGGACCAAGTCGGGCAATAGCAGTGCATCCGCGCTTGGCAGATAAACGTTGGGGAGAGCATGCAAGTGCCTCGCGTCTGCATGAGTTTGAGCAGCTGGTATTATCTTGTGATTGTGAATTGGTAGGCTCTGAAGAAATTTTAATTCGTAAGGCTGTGCCTTCGACGCTGCTTGGCTCTGGGCAAGCAGAGAGCATAACAGATTTGGTGGAAGAGCATGAAGTGGACGTGGTGTTTGTTGACCATGCTTTAACACCTGTACAACAACAGAATTTAGAAACCACTTGGGATGTGAAGGTGGTGGATCGTACTGGGCTTATTCTTGAAATATTTGGTTCGCGGGCACGCACCCGTGAAGGTGTATTGCAGGTTGATTTGGCAAGTCTGAATTATCAGTTGGGGCGTTTGGTTCGTTCGTGGACGCATTTGGAGCGTCAACGCGGTGGTCACGGCTTCCTTGGTGGGCCTGGTGAGCGTCAAATTGAATTAGATAGGCGTATGATTCGAGACAGTATCAAACGTCTGGAAGGCGAATTGGCACAAGTGCAACGCATGCGCCAAACCCAGCGTATTGGTCGCAAGCGTCATGAAATTCCAACGGTTGCTTTGGTGGGTTATACCAATGCAGGAAAATCGACGCTATTTAATAGGCTGACCGAAGGTGGTGTGTATGTTGCCGATCAGTTGTTTGCTACGCTTGATCCAACCTTGCGCAAGTTAGTCCTGCCAGGTGGTGAAGCGTTGATGCTCTCCGATACAGTGGGTTTTGTTCAAGATTTACCGCATGAACTGGTCAATGCTTTTCGTGCGACGTTGGAAGAAGTGATTGAAGCAGATTTAATTCTGCATGTGCGAGATGCCTCCGATCCTGAATCACCGATGCATAAGCGGGTTGTGCTAGAAACTTTGGAAGAGCTTGGTTTAGAGGGCGATCATGCGCCGCCAATTGTGGAAGTGCTTAACAAAGTCGATCAAGCACCCGAAGTGAAATCACGGTTGTTGGATAAGATCGGTGGTAGCCGTGTGGCTGTATCGGCTTTGACTGGTTTGGGTATGGATGAATTGTTGTTGTTGATCCGTCGTTGGCAGGAGACGGACAGTGTGGAATGTTCGGTAAAATTGCATGTGTCTGATGGCAAAATGATCTCATGGTGCCATGAGAATGGGCGAGTATTGAACCAGCGTACGGAGGGTGAGTATATGTACTTAACAGTTATTTTCTCAGAAAAATATGCAGGCATGTTGAACCTTGTATAAGTGCGTGTGTGCCCGTCTAGCGTAAAAATAGGTAGACGATTGTTTTGAAAATAGACTACACTAATTATATGAAACAATGGATAATAGGTATTGCTTATATTTTAATGATGTTTGCGATGGCTGGTACTTCGGTACTGGCTAGCGAGATGAATAGTCCCATAGCCGTTACGAAAGATGTGCAGGAAACTGCTTCTATACAGCAAGAATCTGCAGAAGATTGCATATCTATTTCTATGGATGAGTTGGTTGAGCGTTTGAAAGCAAGCAAGGCAATTGGTTTTTTTACCAAACTGGCGATTCGCTCCGATGTATTGGATTTTCAAGCGAAAGTAATAAAAACGCGTAAAAAGAAGCAATTGGAAGTCCAAATGCCGAATATTAAGGCTAGTTTTAATGGTTTATTGTTAAAAATCATGGCGTTATTGGAAAATGATCCAGATTTATCCAAAAAGATTTATTCGGCGCGCCATTCAATCTTACAAAGCTTGTTGGAGGTGCAGACATGAAAATATGGATGAAAAGTGTGTTATGGCTGTTAAGTTTTTTGTGGGTGACATCTGCATGGGCAGTTTCGCAAGCCGAAGATATTGCCACAACGATTATGCTGCGTGGTCATGCCTGTGGTGGCAAACAGGTGACGCAGATTCAACAAAAAGAAGATGGTAAGGGAAACCAAACCATTCGAGCGACATGCCCAAATGGTGTGCGTTATCAAATTGATGTTAGTGCGGCAGGGCAAATAAAAGTTCACCCTTTATAAGGTTGATGGTTGATTTTTAACGCTATTTATTGACTGATGCCCGTCAATATAGAAGCCTTCT
>CAYPXU010000063.1:0-9352 GCA_964414875.1 uncultured Zetaproteobacteria bacterium
ATAATAACCGCCAGGAAGGTGAACTCTAGGTTTACGTGCCATATTTCTATATTAAGCAAAAACACTCAATTGTCAAGCCTGACCCAAACCTCACTTGCTGTATACTCTAATTTTTTCTAACTTGGTAATACGTGTACTTGATTGTCCATGTATTACCCTCCTATATACGCCCTAGATTTCCTTGTTATTGGATATTAAGCCTCAAACAAGGACTTATCCCGTCACATTATTGATAGTAACACTGCTAAAAAAGCTTCGTGAGGTCAATTTTCACAGTTTAAGGATTACTTTTTGTATGTACGCCGTGGCTTTGAAAGACGTGCTGTTTTATTTTTAGCTGTTCTTGCAGCGCTTTTTTGCTTGGGAAACATAGCCCAGAGTTTATCCTCATCCAGTGTATCGTATTCGCCAACATTTAAACCATCCAAGGTAATCGAACCAATAGCATAACGAATCAAGCGCAGGGTAGGGAAGCCAACGGCTGCAGTCATACGGCGTACTTGGCGGTTTTTACCTTCGGATATTTCTAATTGTACCCACGATGTTGGAATAGCCGCACGCACGCGAATAGGTGGGTTACGAGGCCATAATATATCAGGATCTTGGATGACTTTTGCTTGTGCTAGCTTGGTTTTACCATCTTTTAGGGTTACACCATTGCGTAATTGCGCAATGGCTTCTTCTGTTATTTTGCCATCAACTTGTGCCCAATAGATTTTTTTGAGTTTATGATCAGGATGAGAAATACGGTTTTGCAATGCACCATCATCGGTAAGCAATAACAAGCCTTCACTATCCCTATCAAGGCGACCTGCGGGGTAAATATCGGGGATATGGATAAAATCAGCCAATGTTTGACGGTTTTCTTGGTCTGTAAACTGGGTGAGTACCTCAAAAGGTTTGTTAAAGCGTAGGGTTGTCATTTGCGGCAAGTGTACTTGGCTGTATTCATCGCTACAATCGACTTTTGTGATACTGCTGAACGATAAGGATGATGTTATGAAAAGCTTGGCAATGATTGTGGTTGGTTTGGTGCTTGTAGGGTTCTTGGCATATATTGTGATGGCTGTGTTATCTCAAAAACAACCTGATAACCTTGGTCTACAAAATGGACAGTTAAGACCATGCCCTGATTCACCGAATTGTGTGTGCAGTGAAAGTCACAGCCAATCTGATAGCCAGCACTTTATTGAAGCAATCAAAGGCAATAAACAAACGTGGGCGAAGTTAAAACAAATTATGATTGAGCAGGGCGGTGATATTCAAACAGAGTCCAGTGACTATATGCATATGACATTCAGCACAGCCGTGTTTCACTATGTTGATGATGTGGAAGTGCGTTTTGATAAAGAGAACAATTTGATTCATATACGTTCTGCATCACGTATCGGGCGTTCTGATTTTGCTGTGAACCGCAAACGCATGGAAAGCCTTAAAAAGGCACTGATGGATTAGATGTCTCTTTCCATTGATGTAGAAATCTATAGATCTTGCCAAACATAGGGCGCAAAAGGATTCTCCTTTTGCTGAAGATGTGGCGCATTACGGTAACAGTTTACTAAATGCACTTAATTATTTCGCCTTTTTACAAGGATAATTGTTAAAATAGGGCGTTTTGCGTATAAAATATGAAAAATGATCTATTTTTGAAATTAGATCACCTTTGAGAACTTCGTTTCACCTGCTTTGGCACGTAAATGTTCATCAAATGCCATGGCGATGTTGCGGATGAGTAAACGTCCAGCGGTGAGCACTTGCATGCCATCATCATTAAGGGATACAAGCTTATCATCTTGCATGACTTTTAAATCTTCTAAGGCATCAGCAAAATGCTCTTTGAAATTAATGTTATATTCGGATTCAAAGGCTTGGTAGTCCAAAGAAAAATCGCACATCAAACGCATAATCACATGACGGCGTAAATGATCTTCTTGGGTTAGTTGATAGCCACGGAAGACTGAAAATTGATTGCCATTAATATCGGCATCATAATCATCCATTTCTTTGGCATTTTGAAAGAAGTTACCACCGACATAACCAATGGATGTAAGACCTAAGCCAATCAAATCACAATCGGCATGGGTCGAGTAGCCTTGAAAGTTACGATATAAATTCCCTTCACGCTGTGCGATTGCCATTTCATCATCGGGTTTGGCAAAATGATCCATGCCAACAAAAACATAACCTGCACCCAGTAATTTGTTGATGCTATGCTCTAGAATATCCAGTTTTGTTTGCGGTGTTGGAATAGCTTTTTCATCAATGCGGCGTTGTGGCATAAACATCTTGGGCAAATGTGCATAGTTAAACAAAGCGATACGATCGGGTGAAAATTCAATAATGGTATCGAGTGTTTGGTTGAATGTTTCGACTGTTTGATGTGGCAAACCATACATCAAATCAATATTCATGGATGTAAAACCATTGGCGCGAGCATCTTCGAGTACGCGCAGGGTTTCTTCTTTGCTTTGAATGCGATTCACTGCTTTTTGTACAATTGGGTCAAAATCTTGAACGCCCATACTCATGCGATTAAAACCACATTCGCGCAATACTTTTACCGTTGTTTCAGTGCATTCGCGCGGATCCATTTCAATGCCGTATTCACCTTGTTGGTCAGGCACGAAGTTGAAGCGTTTGTGCAAATGATTGGTAAGTTGACGCATTTGATCATCATTTAAAAAGGTTGGTGTACCACCACCAAAATGCAATTGGGTGACAGGGCGCTTGCTATCACCCATAGCATTGGCAACCATATCAATTTCTTTGATAAGCAAATCAACATAAGGCTGGGCGCGGTCATATTTCTTGGTGACAATTTTGTTACAACCGCAGTAATAACAAACCGTATTACAAAATGGGATATGGATATATAATGAGAGTGGGCTATCTGACTGTGCAACATCTTTTAGGGTCTGGGCATACACATCACCATTGATTGTGGTGTGAAACATCGGGGCAGTCGGGTATGATGTATAACGAGGGCCTGCCTTGTCATATTTGGTAATCATTTTGATGTTAAAAAGGTTGGATGTTGATTCAATTGCAGTCATGGGTGCGAAGCGTCTTCCTGATACGTTCTAAAATCAAATAAAAACAAGTAGTTGACTATTTTTATCAGGTATTTTCACTAAACTATTAAGCCTCAAGGAGTTATGAATATGCTGAGTGATTACGTGTTTTTTATTGTTTTTAAATAGTTCTTAAGCCATTTTTTTGCAGATTTTGTGTCGTTAAACTCGCCATCAAGTTGTGCTTCATAGGCAGCTTTGATGCAAACCCCCATACTTTTACCTGTATCCATGCCCATGCTTATAAGCATTTGACCATTCACAATAGCAGGTGTTTTTTGTTTCTGATTGGATAGTTCTTGGGCTTTTTCAAGCCAGTTTAGAGCAGGGCGACAAGGCGGTGATGGAGCACGCCCCGAAGCATCGGCTTCGACCAACATTTCCCATAATTCAATGGATGCAGGTTCCAATCTATGTGCTAATCGGCGAACGGCTCGGCTTGTCGGCTCGCCGCATAAATGGGTGATATGATCATGTACCAAAGGATGGACATAGCGAGCGATGTCTTTGGGGGCAGCAATGTGGGATAAAAAGGATGCGGTAGGCTCAAAACCTGCTTCGCTGTGATTGGGTGAGCGAATATTGCCAAGCTCATCGCTAAAGGTCGTGCTGGGCTTGCCCAAATCATGGCATAAAGCTGCAAATATAAGATGCTCGCAAGTTTCGTGCTTTAGAGACTCGCGCTCACTAACAAGCGCCGCTTGATCGCAGACTTGTAGGGTATGAATCCAAGCATCACCCTCAGGATGCCAGCGTGGGTCTTGCGGGCATGTGGTTAATGCCTCTAATTCAGGATAAAGCAGTGATAAACAATCACTGTCTTTAAGAGCTTGCAGCCCAAAAGATGGGTAGGGAGCATGCGCCCATTTCTGCCATTCACACCAAATGCGCGAATCAGGAAGGGTTGTGATTTCAGTGCTTAAACTGGCACATAATTGGGCTGTTTCAGGTGCTAATGTAAGCTTGAAACGAGCTGCGAATTGCATCGCACGCAGCACGCGTAATGGGTCTTCTGAAAATGCAGCGGAAACATGGCGTAAGGTATTATTTTCTAAATCATCTTGCCCATGATGAAAGTCTAAAAGCTCGCCATTAAGTGGGTCAAACATCATAGCATTGATGGTGAAGTCACGGCGTGAAGAGGCTATTTTTGGGGAGAGTTGCGGATTACTCTTAATATTAAAGCCGCGATGACCTGAGGCTACTTTTGTTTCAGTGCGTGGCAGTGCCAAATCAATTTCAAGGCCTTTTGTCCATAGCTTGATGACACCAAAGTGTTTGCCGACTTGTTCAGTATGCCCAAATGTTTGTGCCAGTTGTAAAAGAGTGGCGGCTTCTAAGCTATAAATCTCCAAATCAATATCTTTGCCATCTTGCTGTCGACACAAATCCCGAACACTGCCACCAACCAGCCATGCTTTGCCGCCTTGTTGCGCGATTGTTTGGCATAGCTTCACCACAATAGACGGAAGTTTTTCTGTCCACTGAGGATTTTGAAAGGAAGTTTGTATCATGTCGCTATTTCATATTCGACAAGCGGTAAAAGCAAGCTTAAGGTCTCATCTTATCTTGTAATTGATTCACAGGGAGAAGTTTATGCGTTGGGCAAGTGGTATTCATAGAGCAAAGTATTTTAAACGTAAAAAGCTTACTGTGGTTGGCTCAGGCAATGTTGGGGCGACTGCGGCATTTCTCGCAGCGCAACGTGAATTGGGTGATGTGGTGTTGCTCGATGTGATTGATGGTGTGCCACAAGGTAAAGCCCTAGATATGTATGAGGCATCGCCGATTTTGGGTTATGATGTGCAGGTGACAGGTACGCAGAACTATCAGGATACGGCTGAGTCGGATTTGGTCATTATTACTGCGGGTATTGCGCGGAAACCAGGTATGTCACGCGATGATTTATTGGCAACGAATGTGAAAATCGTGGCAGAGGTTACACGCAAGGTTGTTGCTTATTCACCAGAATGTGTGATTTTAGTGGTTACCAACCCCTTGGATGCCATGGTTTATACTGCCAAGCAGGTATCAGGATTCCCACGTGAGCGTGTGATTGGTATGGCTGGTGTACTTGATTCAGCGCGCATGCGCTCATTTATTGCGGAAAAATTAAAGGTCTCGATTTCTGATGTGTCGGCATTTGTATTGGGTGGGCATGGCGATACCATGGTTCCATTGCCTAGGTATGCCACGGTCGCAGGTATCTCCATTACCGAAATGATGTCGAAAGAGGATATTGCGGCGATTTGTGAGCGCACCGCACAAGGTGGCGCAGAAATTGTACAGCTTTTAAAAACAGGCTCAGCATTTTATGCACCCGGTGCGGCTGTGGTGGAAATGGCAGAAGCAATTCTAAAGGATAAAGGGCGCGTATTGCCTTGTGCAGCATATCTTGATGGTGAGTATGGTGTGGATGGCTATTATATGGGTGTTCCATGCCGTTTGGGTGGTGGTGGTTTGCAATCGGTGGTGGAATTGGATTTAACCAAGGATGAAAAAGCCGCTATGAATGCCTCATTGGAATCAGTCAAAGAATTGGTGAAACAAGTTGATAGTTTGGGAGTGATTTAAACAATGAATATCCATGAATATCAGGCAAAGGAAATTTTAAAGAGCTTTGCCGTGACAGTACCCAATGGTCACTTAGCATTGACGGTGAATGAAGCAGTTGAAGCTGCACAAAGCTTGGGTGGCTCGCTTTGGGTGGTGAAAGCACAAATCCATGCTGGTGGACGCGGAAAAGCGGGTGGTGTGCGCATTTGCAAATCACTGGATGAAGTGAAGGTGGCTGCAGATGCTTTGCTTGGTTCAACATTGGTAACCAAGCAAACAGGTGAAGCAGGCAAAGAAGTGGGCAAGGTGTATGTCGAAGAGGGTTTGGATATTGCCCGTGAATTTTATCTTTCTTTGTTGGTGGATAGGGAAGCAGAATGTGTATCGTTTGTGGTGAGTCCTGCGGGTGGTATGGATATTGAAGATGTCGCAGCGAATCAACCTGAGAAAATAACCACATTCCCCATTCGCGACATCCATACATGCGATACGGCTAAAATGGCAGTATTTTTAGGTCTGCATGGTGATGCTGTGAGCCAGTTTGATGTGTTGGTACGTCAGTTGTATCAGATGTTTATTGAAAGCGATGCAGCGATGCTAGAATTGAACCCCTTGGTATTGACGGGTTCAGGTAATCTAGTGGCATTGGATGCCAAGTTTGTAGCAGATGATAATGCGCTCTACCGTCAGGAAGCGATTGTGGCGATGCGAGATTTATCAGAAGAAGATCCGCGTGAGATTGAAGCAGCGCAGTTTGGGCTGAATTATATTCAACTCGATGGCAATATTGGTTGTATGGTTAATGGTGCTGGGCTTGCCATGGCAACGATGGATATGATTCATATGAAAGGTGAAGAGCCAGCAAACTTTTTAGATGTGGGTGGCGGAGTTACAGTGCCTGCCGTGACTGAAGCATTTAAATTATTGTTTGCTGATAAGCATGTGAAAGCAGTCTTGGTAAATATTTTTGGCGGCATTGTGCGCTGTGATATTATTGCGCAAGGCTTGCTTGAAGCGATTAAAACACATCCCATGAATGTACCTGTGGTGATGCGTTTGGTCGGAACCAATGAACAGGAAGGGCAGGCTTTGGTGAAAGATGCTGGTTTGGATGTGTATTGGGCGGATGATTTGGATGAAGCGGCAAGTATTGCTGTGAAGGTGATAGGTGAGTAAGAAAATCATCATTACTGGATGACGGGGGTCATAATGAAATTGCCGAATAAAGAGTTATTACAGGATCCAGACTTTCAGAATGCACGCATCGCTATGAAACGGGCGCGCTTAAAAGCCATTGAGAAATCAAAACAAACAAATAATAAAATTGTAGTGTTTGAGCATGGTAACGTTGTTTATCTGCAAGCAGATACTTTGATGGAGAGCTGACTGTGAGCGTATTATTAAATAAAAAAACACGTGTGATTTGTCAGGGTTTTACAGGTAAACAAGGCTCATTTCATTCTGAACAAATGATGGCTTATGGCACAACATTTGTGGGTGGTGTAACCCCTAAGAAAGGTGGGCAAATCCATCTTGGCAAACCTGTATTTAATTCGGTTGCCGATGCAGTCAAAGAAGAAGGGGCTGAAGCGACAGTGATTTTTGTACCACCACGTTTTGCTGCTGCTGCCATTATTGAAGCTGCGGATGCTGGTTTGGGGTTGATTGTATGTATTACGGAAGGCATTCCAGTGTTGGATATGTTGAAGGTAAAAGAGCACCTGAAAAATAGTAATGCTGTACTGATTGGACCCAATTGCCCAGGCATTATCACACCTGGCGAAGCAAAGATTGGCATTATGCCAGCGCATATTCACAAACCTGGTCGTGTGGGGGTAATTTCTCGTTCTGGAACACTCACCTATGAAGCAGTGGATCAACTTACCCGCACAGGGCTTGGTCAATCCACCTGCATTGGCATGGGTGGAGACCCGATTCATGGCATGGATTTCATTGATGCATTAAAACTCTTTGAAGCCGATGATCAGACCGAAGGCGTGGTCATGATTGGTGAAATTGGGGGGTCCGATGAAGAACATGCAGCCGAATTTATCAAAGAACATATTTCCAAACCTGTCACAGCATTTATTGCCGGGGCAACAGCTCCTACAGGCAAGCGTATGGGGCATGCTGGTGCTATTATTTCTGGTGGAAAAGGTACTGCTGAAGCTAAGTATACAGCATTAGAAGCTGCGGGTGTGGTCATTGAGCATAACCCAACGCTGTTAGGGCAACGTATGCTGGAATTGTTAGGGTGATTCTGAATAGGCTGCTGAGAGGCTAAGCTTGCTTGCAGTGAATATTTGAAGGTATATAACCGACATTCCGCACCCTTGCTTTTGATTTCTGATATTTAATGGAAAATATCGAAATTTCAGTGTTTTCAATATACCATGAAAGTCATTGATCGTGTCACGCCCTAAGCTTCAAAGAAGCCCTTGTTGTGAGCTGAAAAAACACAATAAAACAACGACTTTTAACTTATTGAAAAGTAAGTATAAATTAAATACGGAAATATTGATTTAAGGGTGCGGAATATCGGATATATCAGTCTTTTCATTAAATCACTCCCTATACAAGTAGTATCAGTATGGATGCTGTGCCATTCTAATTGCAGATGAAATAATCCATTGAGCATTGATCCTCTTCTGGAAGAAATGCGGGGTTACCTTTCGAGCTGTCCTATAGAACAGTAATAAATAACAAGGCAAGAAAAAAGCCTGCAAACACTAGGCTTACAGGCTCTATAGGACTTCTACAAACTACTAAATGGTACCGGAGACTGGACTCGAACCAGCACGGGTTGCCCCACTACCCCCTCAAGGTAGCGTGTCTACCAATTTCACCACTCCGGCAGATAAACATGCACTCTAGTATAATAAAAAAAGGCCCTATAAAAAAAAGGGTTTTATATATGGTAGCGCTTCATAGTTGCTTAAAATTTAGGTAAAAAATATTAAGTCATTGAAACATAAGTGTTTATTTTTCGTCCTCTTCTAAACACTATCACCATAAGTAACCAGCCCAAGGGTAGGTTACTTTAAATTACTTGCATGCTCGGCGTAATAATATCAGCACATGATGATTTGGCTACCTTGGACTTATTGAGTTAGTTTGTAAGAATCCCTAGCGTTTGCTTTCTTGGGCGAGCCAATGGTTTGCTAGCAACGTTGATCCCCTTATCCTTTAACCAGTTACGATTATCTCGTGTGCCATAACCCCATCTACATGGACTGATTCAGGATAAATGCCAAAGCGTTCTTTATAACGCTTCACATGCGTTTTTAAATCGCTTGACTGATTAAAAGCATTCCATGATAAATGGTTCACAAACGCAAGCTTGCCCATCATACTCACACTGATTTTAGAGCCAAACTCCACAGCATTACCAGCTTTACCGCGCACAAGAGGGCGCAGGCTAATGCTGACGTTGCAAGCGATGTCTCAAAGGAAAGTCGGTGCAGACACTGTTGGGCATCAGCGTATCCAACATGCCACTGATATAACCTAAATTGGGTTCCATATACTGCAATTGCTGGCGGATACCCTTGCGTGCTCGTTGACGGTATGTGTAAATATTTTCTACCAGCGATCTGCTCATGTAGGGAAACGAGCTATTTGATCTGCAACCGTGGTATCCATGAGTAGTTTCCCTAAATGCGTGCTTGGCTTTTCAGCATCCCTTGAACCACTGTTCATTGCTGGCTCATCATCATTGTTCTTTT
>CAYPXU010000064.1:0-9165 GCA_964414875.1 uncultured Zetaproteobacteria bacterium
GCCCACGGATTAAAAGTCCGCTACTCTACCAACTGAGCTATAGGCGCATACAACAAATTTAACATCCAGAGCGCGTTAGCACCGCTGAACGGCGCGGATTATGCTGCGAGAAATTCATCTGTCAAACATCAATTTCACCCTTCCAGTTTTTAGCCCTTGTGTGTTAGTATTAGGCTATGAAATATCAACCTATTCCAGATTATCATATGCACACACCACGCTGTAATCATGCCGTGGGAGAGGTGCGAGAATACGCAGAAATGGCGATTCAACGTGGTTTGCAAGAAATTGGCATGTCTGATCACTCACCTATGCCTGGTGGTTTTGATGCTGCTTGGCGCATGGGTTTGAGTGAATTACCTGATTATTTGCGCGAAGTGGAAAGTGTTCGGCATGAATTTGCAGCAAAACTTACTGTGCGTGTAGGGCTTGAAGCTGATTTTCATCCAGGTACTGAAGAGGCTGTGCAAGCGATGATTGATGGTTATGCATGGGACTATGTCATGGGTTCGGTGCATTACATTGGTGATTGGGCATTTGATAACCCTGATGAAGAAGCGCGTTGGAAACAGATCAATGTTGAAGATGCTTATTGTGATTATTTTAATTTGGTGGCGCGCTCTGCTGCAACGGGTATGTTTGATATCATTGGACACCCTGATTTGATTAAAAAATTTGGACAGCGTGCCCCTGCAGGTAGTGCGCGTGTGGATAAAGCGGAATCACTGATGTTGGAAGCAGTGAAGGCATCGGAGACTGTGCTGGAAATTAGTTCGGCGGGATTGCGTAAACCTGTAGGTGAAATTTATCCGCATATTAGAATTGTGGAAAAGGCGGCTGCGATGGGTATTCCTTTTTGTTTTGGTTCAGATGCGCATGCGCCAGTTGAAGTAGGGCATGGCATGGATGCATGTTTGGATATATTACAATCGTATGGCGTTGGTGAGGTTGTGGCTTTTGAGAAGCGGCAACGTCGTATGATTGGCATTAGAGAAGTAAGATGAAAGGAACTGTGCTGATTACAGGTGCTTCGGGTGGTTTTGGGGTGTTGTTTGCCCAAGCCTTTGAAGAGCAAGGTTATTCTTTGTTATTACACGGTCGTGATAAAGCCCGTCTTCAAATGACACTGGACAGTCTAAAACGACCAGAATTGCATCGTACATTGTTGGGTGGACTTTCGGCACGCAAAGATGTTAATGAACTCATTGAAAAAATTATGCAGGAAGATGATTTGGTCGGTATGGTGAATAATGCAGGTTTTGGCACTTGGGGTGCTTTTGAAATGTGTGAAAGTGTACCTCAGCTGGATGTGTTGCGTGTTGATTTGATCGCACCTGTGATGTTGGGGCATGCGCTTTTGCCACGTTTGAAGCGCCAGAATGGATTTATGATTAATGTATCGTCATTGGCGGGGGAAACGCCCTTACCTTATATGAGTACCTATGGTGCAGCCAAAGCTGGTTTGACCTTTTGGAGTGAAGCATTGCGAGCCGAGCTTCAAGGTGCTGTGAGGATTGTAACATTGGCTCCAGGACCTTCGCCAACAGGTTTTCGTATGGTGTCAGGTGCGCCCAAAGGTAAGGGTGGTTTGTTTAGCACTTCTCCAAGTATTGTCATTGAAGCAGCGATGCAAAGCTTGGCTCAGGGTGGTGGTTATTGTGTGCCAGGGTGGCGGCATAAAGTCTTGTGGTGTTTGCAAGCATTGATGCCGCGTATTTTATCTTTGCCTATCATGGCACGTTACCTCAAGCCATAACTTCGGTGAGCAAAGCTTGTTATCAACTGCGTATTTCAGCTAGAGCCAAACATGCTCGGATTACGATTAAACCAAGTTGCCAGATTGAGGTTGTATTGCCTTTGGGTATGGCTAAATCTGAGGCGGATAAACTTGTATCACAACAACAGCAATGGATTTCTCGAACGTTGATGCGCATGCAGGCCCATGCACCGGTGATGGAAAAGGCGCTTCCTGCCAATATTGAGTTGCTGGCAATAGGTGAAAAAATTCAAGTGGTTTATGTGGAAAATCGGAAAGAAGCCCTTATATGGAAGCAAGATATATTGCAGTTGTCCATTTGTTCTGATGAAGCAGTTGTGCCTGAATTATTGAGATATTGGTTGAAAATGTATGGCAAAGAATATTTGCCTGATTTATTGAAAAAGACTGCCGCAGATATGCGAATTGATTATCGAGCTGTATCTGTTCGTTTGCAAAAAGGGCGGTGGGGTAGTTGTTCGATGCGGGGGAATATTAGCTTGAACGCTAAATTATTATTATTGCCTCCAGAGGTGGTGCGTTATGTCTTAGTGCATGAGTTATCACATTTGAAACATATGAATCACTCGGCAGTATTTTGGCACCATGTTGAGAAGTTTGAGCCTGATTATCGTGAAAAAAGAAGTGAGTTGCGTCGTTTGTCTATGGGGCTTCCGCGATGGGTGCAGTGTTAATCTGTACAAGAGATTAAAAAAGTCTACGATATGTCATGGGTGGGCTTTTGTTTGTAAGTTATTGTTACGATGCTTGTCCAATGTGGGAAGTTTATCAAAAGGTGGATTTAAGAATGGCTATAAAGCACGCTCCTTTATCACCCAGATTATCTATTTACCGTTGGCTTCCAGGTATGATTGCCAGTATTGCGCATCGTGCAAGCGGCGTTGTTTTGGTGCTTTCTGTACCATGTTATCTTTGGATATTACACGGCATGACGGGTTCGCCGCAAGATTTTGATGCAGCGGTGGCTTTATTACATGCGCCTTTCGGTCGGCTAAGTCTGTGGTTGGCTTCTGTGGCACTTATTTATCATTTTTGTAATGGTATTCGTTTTCTTTGTTTGGATGCCGGCTGGGGTGAGTCGCGTGATGTGATGCGAAACTCAGCGCGTGTAGTTATTGTTATTGCCGCTGTTGCAGCGGTTTTGCTTGGAGTGTTTTTATGGTAAATACACCCAAAGATTTAGGTTCCGCGCATTCTGGTTTTAGAGACTGGTACTGGCAACGCCTTAGTGCGGTAGTTTTGGCAGTATTGTTGCCTGCGGCATTTGTATTGTTATGGAGTGTTTATACGGGAGCTTTGGATCAGTTCGGTTTGCTTGATTGGCTGGACTCATTTGTTTCAAGGTTGTTGCATACCTTGTTGATTGTCGCCTTGATTGTACATGCCTATATGGGTTTGAAGGTGATGATTGAAGATTATGTTCATGCTGGTTTGCGCGTTCTGTTGATTGGCTTGATGTTGGTCATGATGAGCTTGTTTGGTATCTGGTGGTTGGCATTGATTTGGGCTTGGGGAGGCTAAGCGTGGCTTATTTATCTACAGATAAAGTTGAACATCATTTTCATGATGTGGTCATTATTGGTGCGGGTGGTGCAGGCCTGCGTTGTGCGTTGCAATTGGCTGAAAAAGGACATCGTGTGGCAGTGGTTTCAAAAGTGCTGCCAACACGCTCGCACACGGTGGCAGCTCAAGGTGGTATGAATGCCGCACTGGGCAATGTTTCTTCCGATCATTGGCATTGGCATATGTATGATACGATCAAAGGCTCGGATTATTTGGGTGATCAGGATGCTATTGAATATATGTGTCGGGCAGCACCGCAATTGGTGCGAGAGTTAGAGCATCAAGGTGTGCCATTTTCGCGTTTGGATAATGGCAAAATTTATCAACGTCCATTCGGTGGGCAATCACGTGAATTTGGTGAAGGTGGTCAGGCTTCGCGCACATGTGCTGCTGCAGACCGTACGGGTCATGCTATTTTGCATACCATGTATCAACAGAACCTAAAGGCAGGAACACACTTTTATGAGGAGTTTTTTGCACTTGATTTAATCACCGATGATGGTGGCTGCCAGGGTGTGATGGCGTGGGATATAGCCAAGGGTGCATATCATTTATTTCAGGCAAAAGCCGTGGTTTTGGCAACTGGTGGTGCAGGGCGTATTTTTCAAACCACAACCAATGCACATATTTGCACGGGTGATGGTGGCGCATTGACCTTAGATGCAGGTTTGCCCGTGGAAGATATGGAGTTTTTTCAGTTTCACCCAACAGGTATTGCGCATGTAGGGCCGTTGATTACAGAAGCTGTGCGCGGTGAAGGTGGTTATTTGCTTAATTCGGAAGGCGAACGTTTTATGGAGCGTTACGCGCCTACGGCCAAAGATTTGGCAAGTCGCGATGTGGTTTCGCGTGCCATTGCTATTGAGATTAAAGAGGGGCGCGGTTGTGGGCCAAATAAAGATTATGCTTTGCTAAAATTGGATCATTTGGGTGAAGATGTCATTTTATCCAAGTTGCCCAATATTCATGAGTTGGCTTTGCGCTTTTCAGGTGTTGATTGCACCAAAGAGCCCATTCCAGTGCAGCCAACGGCGCATTACACCATGGGTGGTGTGCCGAGCAATCGTTTTGGTGAAGTTGTATATAGCAAAGGTGACGATGTTGATGCAGTCATGCCTGGTTTGTATGCCATCGGTGAAGGTGCTTGTGTTTCAGTACACGGCGCGAACCGTTTGGGTGGCAATTCGTTGCTTGAAATTATTGTATTTGGTCGGGCGTGTGGCAATCGGGTGATGAAACGCTTAAAAGAGCATCGTTATCATCCCAAGCTCGATGCAGATTGCTGGCAGGATGGTGTTGTACGTGTGGATCGTTGGCTGGATGGACATGGTCAAGGTGGTGATGCTGAAAGTATTGCAACACTGCGGGCTGAAATGCAACTGGTTATGCAGACTCACTTTAGCGTGTACCGCACGGATGAAGTGATGTCTGAAGGCGTGGAAAAAATTGAGGCGTTGACAGAGCGCATGTCATGCTTGGTGATTGAAGATAAAAACAAAGTGTTTAACACAGAGTTGATTGAGGCACTGGAATTGGAAAACCTGATGGCTTTAGCAAGGGTGACTGCAGCTGGTGCTTTGGCGCGTCAAGAATCGCGCGGCGCGCATGCTAGGGATGATTATCCTGAACGTGATGATAAGAAATGGATGAAACATACCCTTGGATCAATTTTAGAAGGTAAAGTATCATTGGATTACAAGCCTGTGCGGACGATTCCGATGACAGTAGACTCATTTCCACCGAAGAAGCGGGTATATTGATATGAGCGATATGATTGTAGTAGAAATTTATCGTTATAACCCAGAGCAAGATAAGCAACCTTCTATGCAGAGCTTTGAAGTACCCGTTGAGAAAACAGGTATGAAGCTGCTTGATGCACTTAATTATATAAAGTGGAATTTGGATGGCACACTAACCTATCGTCGTTCGTGTGGAGAGGGTGTGTGTGGCTCCGATGGTATGAATATCAATGGGGTGAATGGTCTGGCTTGCATTACACCGATTGAAGGCTTAAAACAGCCGATTAAGGTGCGGCCATTACCAAGTATGGAAGTTATTCGTGATTTGGTTGTGGATACCACACATTTTTTTGATCAATACCGCCAAATCAAACCGTGGTTGCAATCAAAAAGACCCACGCCAGAGCATGAACGCTTGCAAACACCCGCAGAGCGGGCGGAATTGGATGGTTCGTATGAATGTATTATGTGTGGGTGTTGTACTACATCGTGTCCTTCTTGGTGGTGGAATGGAGATCGTTTTATGGGGCCTGCGGTATTATTGCAAGCAGATCGATGGATTAAAGATTCTCGTGATGAAGCGACGGGAGAGCGTCTGGATCAATTGGAAGATGCTTTTAAGCTCTACCGCTGTCATCAGATTATGAATTGTATGGAAGCTTGCCCAAAAGGCCTGAATCCGACCGCCGCGATTAATCATATCAAACGAACCTTGTTGCACCGTAAATCTTAAAGCTGACGTTATATGAGCTTAAATATGGATGTTCGTCGTCTGCGTTATCGTTTGAAGCGGCAGGGGATGTTGGAATTGGATGCATGGTTAAGCCGTCTTGATGCGGCAATTTTATTGGAAGATAAGCATGTGGTCATGGCAGTTAATCAATTGCTAACATGTGAGCCACCAGAATTGCAGGCGATGATGCATGGTGATGAGCCATTACCCGAAATATTGCAACCGTGGCTGAAATAATGCGTTTATATATCCTGCTGTTTATCGTTGTTATGGGCTTGATGGCTTGCGATAATCAGAGTGTTTATGCTGCTCCCGATATTAATGTGCATGCTCCAAACTTAGTATTTGATCCCAGTGAACTCGATTTAGGTGAGGCTATGGAAGGTGAAAAAGTCACTGCAACATTATTGATTCGCAATAATGGTCAAGGATTTGCTCAAATTGTAAAAGTAGAAAGCTCATGTGGCTGTACAACTGCGGAACCAGAAACGCGCATGTTATCGCCAGGCTCTTTTACAGCATTACATATTGAGATTGATAGTTTTGGTAAACGTGGTGATGTGCGCAAATCTATTACAATGACTGATCAATATGGTAAAAAAAGCACAGCTTGGCTGGTTTTACACGTGAAGAGTAATCCGCATGCTATGGGCGAAAATCGCAGCATCTTTGATGGCAAGTGTGCGTCATGTCATGTTGACCCTGCCAAAGGCAAAGTGCTTGGCTCTGATATTTATAAGGCTGTCTGTGTGATGTGTCACGGTGCGGGCGCGAAAGGGGCATATGCGCCAAGCTTGCTCGCAATGCATGATGAAGATGTGTTACGTGAATTGATTGCAAATGGTACGGGCACACACCATATGCCCGCATTCGCCCAGAAAAAAGGTGGTCCGTTAACGCAAAAGCAAATAAGCGCACTAACAAAATGGATTATATCACTGG
The DNA here is from genome assembly GCA_964414875.1 of uncultured Zetaproteobacteria bacterium. Classification (GTDB taxonomy): domain Bacteria; phylum Pseudomonadota; class Zetaproteobacteria; order Mariprofundales; family Mariprofundaceae. The sequence continues at coordinate 6,755 of CAYPXU010000064.1, forward strand.
ACGAATAGCCCTTTGGTGAGTATAAATTCGCCCTTATGAAAAATATAATTATTGCTCCTTCAATCCTGTCGGCAGATTTTGCCAACCTAGAAAAAGAAATTCGTGCCATTGATGTTGGTGGTTGTGATTGGGTTCACATCGATGTTATGGACGGTGCTTTTGTGCCACCGATTACCATTGGTGACAATATTGTGAAGGCGATTCGCCCACATACTGAAAAAGTTTTGGATGTTCACTTGATGGTAGAAAATCCAGATAGCCAAGTTGAAGCTTTTGCCAAAGCTGGTGCAGATATTATTACAATCCACCAAGAAGCATGTGTACATCTTGAGCGTACATTGCAGTTGATTCGTTCATTGGGTTGTAAAGCAGGCGTTTCATTAAATCCAGGTACGCCTTTATCAACAATTAAAAACGTATTACATTGTGTTGATTTGGTTCTATTGATGAGTGTGAATCCTGGTTATGGCGGACAGTCATATATCCATGCTGTAACGGATAAAATTGCAGAAGCTCGCAAAATGCTTGATGATGCTGGTTCAGATGCGCACTTGGAAGTCGATGGCGGCGTAAATACAGCAACAGTTGCTGAAGTATGTGGTGCTGGTGCAGATGCGATTGTTGCAGGTTCGGCTGTTTATAATAAACCTGATTATGCTGCAGCAATGAAAGAGTTGCGTGAGTTGGCATAAAGTTTAAAAAAGTTTGTAAATGAAGGAGCTTTTAAGCTCCTTTTATTTGTGAAAGGTTGTAAAAAAAGAGGGGAGGATAGCTATGACAGAAAAGACAGACGATTCGCGTCGTAATTTTTTGTATCTTGCTGCCGGTGGTTTGGGTGGTGTGGCTGCGGCTGCAACAATCGTACCGTTTATCGGTAGTATGTTACCTGCTGCAGATACACTAGCAGCATCAAAAACTGAATATGATGTTTCAACCGTTGCGGAAGGTCAGTTGGTGGTCATTCAATGGCAAGGGAAGCCAGTGTTTGTTACCAATCGTACAGAGGCTTTATTGAAACAGTTAGATGGTCATGATGATATGTTGAAAGACAAGGATTCAACGGCGATTGATGCGGTAACAGCAGATTGGATAACGGATGAAAATCGTAAATACCGTTCCATTAAAAAAGAATATTTGATTGTGGTAGCAAGTTGCACACATTTGGGTTGTATTCCTGGTTATAAGCCAAGTGCAGGGCGTGCGGAATGGGGAGATTCTGTTCCTGAAAATTGGCCTGGTGGCTGGCATTGTCCATGTCATGGCTCGTTGTATGATTTATCGGCGCGTGTGATTAATGGTTCGCCAGCACCGCATAATTTGCATTTAATGCCTTACAAATACAAATCTGACACTACTGTCGTGATTGGGTAAGGGGATTATTATATGTTAAATTCAATGATGAAAACAAAACTGTTTGGATGGGTGGATCGTCGTACGGGTGCTGCTGATATTATTAAATCTCAGTTGACTGAATACCCTGCACCGAAAAATCTAAACTATATGTGGAACTTCGGTTCATTGGCTTTGTTGGTTCTGATTCTGCAGATCCTAACAGGCATTTTCTTGGCAATGTATTACAAGCCATCTGCTGCATTTACCTATGGTTCGTATACTGTCGCTTTTGATTCTGTTGAACGTATTATGCGTGATGTGAATTTTGGCTGGTTGATTCGCTATATGCATGCTGTGGGTGCTTCGGCATTCTTTGTTGTGGTGTATATGCATATTGGTCGTGGTTTGTATTATGGTTCTTATAAAGAACCACGTGAACTATTGTGGATTATCGGTGTTGTGATCTTGTTAATTATGCAAGGTGCTGCATTCTTTGGTTATTTGTTACCTTGGGGTCAGATGTCTTTCTGGGGTGCGACTGTAATCACGAACTTGTTTGGCGCTCTTCCAGTGATTGGTGAGTTCTTGCAAGAAGTGTTGCGTGGTGGTTTTGCGGTTGGCGATCCAACCTTGAACCGTTTCTTCTCATTGCACTATCTTTTCCCATTGTTGTTGGTAGCGATTGTTGGTGGTCATGTTCATGCTTTGCATGTGGTTCACTCGAATAATCCAGAGGGCATTGATCTTACCAAAGACGAAGAGAAGATTATGTTCCATCCTTACTATACCGTGAAAGATGCATTCGGTGTGGCTGTATTCTTGTTGTTCTACTGCTATTTTGTATTCTTTAATCCGCAAGCTTGGGGTTATTTTATTGAAGTAGATAACTATGTACCTGCTAATAACTTATCAACACCTGCGCATATTGCGCCAGTTTGGTACTTAACACCTTGGTACACAATTTTACGTTCTTTCGAATCCAAGTTGTTGGGTGTTGTTATGATGGGTGCTTCGTTGGCAATCTTGTTTGCATTGCCATTCTTGGATCGCTCGAAGGTTCGTTCAGCACGTTACCGTCC
>CAYPXU010000065.1:0-9160 GCA_964414875.1 uncultured Zetaproteobacteria bacterium
GGGGTGATGATGAGACTGACGCTGATTTTCAATCAAGTGCGTAACATCAGTTACAGCAGTAAGCTACGTTTTCTTGCCTTGCCCTTGGAGAAAATAGAGATAATCTGAACCGTTACTTCTCATTTGTAACTATGCTGAATCGTTACAATCACTTGACTTCCACATGAATAGTTTGACTCCAAGCTTTGCCATAAGATATATGATGTCCATCAGCAAACTGCAACGTTAACGTGTGTTTACCCTTTGCTAGATTCAATGTTGTTTCCATTTGACCTTTGCCAAAGTGCATATGCGCCGCATCTTTCACCACTATGTCGCCAGCAGGAACAAATTCACCATCAATAATAATATGGAAATGCCCTGATCCTTTTTGAAGTTCACCAGCCTTTTGCACACGCATACCATCCACAGCCATCACAACATGAACATCGCCCTGCTGAACGGAATTATTCAAAGGTGAAACAAAATATACACCTTCTTTTTCGCCTTCATGTGCCCAACCTAAGCCTGCAAACATCATTACCATCAGTACAACACCAAATATTTTATTCATATTCTACTCCCTTTATTTTTCAATCTATCGCGACAAGCTAACCGCACAAGCTATTGGCATCTACCCATGAAACGCTAGGGTTTCTGCATATTAACATCTGGAGCAACATAAGTGCTACAAAAAAACCATATCCCTGAACGATTTCAAAGCCCTGAATACTTAGCAATCTTAGCCAATACAAATGCCACACAAACAGCTACATTTCATGGCAGCGCATTGAAAGATATGCAGATGATAGCAGAAGCAGGTTACCCGAATGAAATATGCGGTCTGTTGCTAGGCAGCATAAATACACAAACTTGGGATATTCAACAAGTTCGGCAAGTAAAAAACATCAACACCGAACGTGCCGCTGATCGATTTCAACTTGATCCCAGCGGCTACCAAGCCATAGACCGTGAAATTCGCAGTACCGATATGGAGATTATCGGCGTATTCCACTCGCACCCTGATTGCCCTGCCAAACCTTCCCCTACCGATTTAGATAGTGCTTGGGAAGGTTTTTTATACCCTATTGTTAGCGTCTATGGCGGCAAAGTTGCCAGCATACACTGCTGGGAACCCAATGATTCATCTGGAAAATTCCACCATGTCATTATCTCCAAGGCAAATACATGAAACTATTCACATTCCTATTTTTGATCTGCATCTTAGTCTTGAATGCCTGCAGTTCGCTACAAAAAAACACATCCAAAACCACAGCTCATAAACCAGCCGCAACACAAGACATGCAGCCTCGCAGCAAACGCTCCCTTTACCTAGGGGCTCAAACCGCTATGCATAATGGACAGCCCATGCTAGCCATTCAATTTTTAGAGGCATTGCTTGCACAACAAGGGCGTACCAATGAAAAAGAAAACATTCTTAGTGACCTCAGACCCACACTCCAACTTGCTGATCTACTATTAAAGAGCAATCTCTCTAACCAAGCTCTGCAATATTTACAAACACCTATCCAACTCACTACCATCAATAAAGAAAATAGTGCAGAGCAAAAGAACTTATATGTCATGTACGCGCGTAGCCTCGCAGACACAGAACAATACAGTAATGCTCTAGATGCACTCACCAAGCTACTCAGCCAACACCCATCTTTCATACCTGCCCGCCACCTACAGATCACCCTATTTATTCACACCAAACAACTCTCTTTGGCTCACATAGCCATAAACACCGCTATCCAACAACAAGACTCTGCAAGTCTACGTCAATTTCAGGCCGATGTTTTTGTCCGTGAAGGAAAGCTCCAAAAAGCAGCTAACAGCCTGCAAAAAATGCATGCATTCAATCCCAAAGACGACGCGGCTATTCTTTTACTTAGCCAACTTGAAATGCAACAAAAACACCTTGATAAAGCCGAAAAAATCCTGCGTGATTTCAACAAACTCAACCCATCAAGCCTGCGTGTACAACATGCTTTAGCACGCTTACTTATTCAATCACAGCGTCCACGGGAAGCCAGCCTTATTTACAAAAAAATGCTTCAATCTCTACCAGAAAGTGCTGAAATTCAATCTGCTTTGGGGCTTCTGTACTATCAAAACAAGCAGTTCCAAGAGTCTGCGAATCAATTTAACAACGCACTACAAATAGACCCCAAGAATCAAAATTATCGTTTTTACTTGGCAAGTAGCTTAGAGGCACTGCAAAAAAACAAACAAGCTCGCACACTCTACCAACAAATTGATTCCCACCATGAGCTTTGGCAAGAAGCTCAATTACGCCTAGCAGTTATGAGCTTAATGGCAAAAGAATATACATCTGGCCTTCAATACACACAACAAATACTCAAGAAAAACCCTGGCAATAGCCAAGCTTGGGTACTTTTATCTACCATTTATCTAGCACAGGAAAAATACCAGAAACTTTTAGATGAAACCCAACCTGCCACCACACTCAAAACAGTTCCAACTCGCCTGCAAATGAACCGAGCCATCGCATTCGAGCATTTCAAACGTTACGAAGATGTTGAACGCACCCTGAAAAACTTAATTCGCAATAACCCAAAACATACTGACGCACTGAATTTTTTAGCATATACTTATGCTGAACAAGGCATTAAATTTGATGAGGCTAAAAACTACATTCAACGTGCCCTAAGTCAGAAACCTACTGATGGTTATTACCTAGATTCCCTCGCATGGATATATTACAAAAGTGGTAAATATAACCTAGCTGTCAGCACCCAACAAAAGGCCTTACAAGCAGTAAATAATGATGCCACCATGCATGAGCATCTAGGCGATATGTTATGGCAGCAAGGTAAAAAAGAAGCGGCGATTCAGCAATGGCAAAAAGCCCTTTCTTTGCAAGCAAAAAATCCAAGTATATTACATAAAAAAATAAAACACGGCCTACAGTAGCCCTCTCCTATGATAAAACTCCTAAACATAGCTGCGACACTACTTCTGCTCACGGCCTGCAGCACGCTGCAACAACCCACACTTCAACAAGGTTCAGAATGCAAGCCTTGGCATAATTTCAACGGGCAATTATCTATTCTAGAATCAGCACACCGCTGGCAAGTTTTGATTCATTGGCAAGCAGACTTAAAATCTGGCAATACCCGATTAACCCATGCTGCAACGGGGCGTATTATTGAATTGCAATGGCAGGGTGAGAAGATTTACATACGTGATAATCAAGCCACCACGACAACATGGAAATCCATCCAAGCAGATACGCTGATGCAATATGGCATTGTCTTGCCACCACAAACTATTGCTGCGATTCTTCATTATCAAATTCCACCATCACTTAAAGCCAAGGGAAATAATATTTGGCAGGGCAAGCTACACGACAAGACTATTCGCATACGCTGGCAAGATCATTGTCATAAACTTACCATGACCGACATTACCCAGGGTCGAATTGCCATCCTGCGTATTTTCCCATGATGTCTAACAACTTCGATTCAGACATCATTCTTGCACCTGCAAAAATAAATTTACATCTAAATATTACAGGCATCTTCGCTGATGGTCGCCATGAACTCGATACCAGCTTTGCCTTTGTCGATGTTTACGACACCCTGCACATGACAGCTTCTAGAAAATTATCGGTCAGCTGCTCCATTGCATCATTATCAGGCGAGAAAAACCTTGTTTATCAAGTATTAAAGGCACTGAAAGAGAAATATCGAGTTCAGCAGGGTTTGGATATTTATATTGATAAAAAATTACCTGCCGAAGCTGGCTTAGGTGGTGGCTCATCCGATGCTGCAAGTGCCCTTTTGACAGCCAATCAACGCTGGGGACTGCAACTTTCCAAACAAGAGCTTATCGATTTCTCTGCCAGTTTTGGTGCGGACATTCCCTGCTTTTTATTTGGCAAAGCTAGCCTAGCAACAGGCATTGGCGAAAAACTAACCAGCTACCCTGATACCATGCCCAGTACGCATATCTGCCTAGCTCGCCCGAACAAAGGGCTATCAACAAAAGAAGTTTTCCAGCACTTTGACAACCAAGAAATCAACCGCAATCGACTGTTTTTAAAGGATAAAAATAGACAAAATCAAACTCAGAAAAAAGTATCCAAACCTCCTAAAGCACAAATCCCATTGACCCACCAAGCAAGCGCCGATACTATGCGCGCCGCTTCGCAGGGTAAGGTTTCCATCGGAGAAAATGTTTTGGAAGAAAGTGCCATTGCATTACTTCCGGAAGTCGGTTTACTTTTGCAAGCCATGCGGCAAAAAGCTGACTTGGCTTGGATGAGTGGAAGTGGTTCAACCTGCATTGCTTTGTGTTCAACGCAACAACAAGCCATACTGCTTGCAGATGATTTGCAGCAAAAAGGACTTGTTAGCTGGACACACGCGGGAAGGTTGCTCAATAAACACCCTGCGTTTGTGAATAATATTGGGGCGTAGCCAAGCGGTAAGGCAGCGGGTTTTGATCCCGTCATGCGCAGGTTCGAATCCTGCCGCCCCAGCCATTCGCATAGTGGACTTATAGCACACAACTTGTCATCAATACGCGCTAACGGAGCATCGTTCTCATGGCCAAACCTAAGAAGTTACGTTTATTTTCTGGAACCTCTAACCCAGAACTAACGGCTGATATTTGCGAACACATCAAAATGCCTGTTGGTGACATTTATGTCCAACGTTTTTCCGACGGTGAAGTCTTTTTACAATTTGAAGAAACAATTCGTGGTTTGGATGTATTTATTGTGCAAAGCACATCTTCCCCAGCCAATGATAATTTAATGGAACTATTGATTGCCATTGATGCTGCCAAGCGCGCATCAGCACATCAAATATGTGCAGTCATCCCTTATTATGGTTATGCGCGCCAAGATCGTAAAAGTGCAGGTCGTACACCCATCTCTGCCAAACTTGTTGCTGATTTATTGCAAGCTGCAGGTGTCACACGCGTCCTAACCATGGATTTACATGCCACACAGATTCAAGGCTTTTTTAATATTCCTGTCGATAATATTTTTGCAGGCCCATTGTTCGCTAAAGATATTGAATCGCGTAATAATTTAGATGATATTCTGGTTGTTTCACCTGATGTTGGTGGCGTGGTTCGTGCGCGTGCGCTTGCCAAACGATTACATGCAGACATCGCGATTGTAGATAAACGTCGCCCTGCTCCCAATGTTGCAAAAATTATGAATATCATTGGTGATGTAGAAGGTCGTCACTGTATTCTTATTGATGATATGGTGGATACGGCGGGCACACTATGTAATGCTGCTGAAGCACTTTTGGATCATGGTGCAAGCAAGGTAAGTGCATATGCCACGCATGGTGTACTCTCAGGCCCTGCTGGAGAACGTTTGGCGGCATCCAACCTATCTGAATTGGTTATCAGTGATACCATCAAACAACCTGAGCATATTCTCGCCACTGGTAAGGTACGTATTTTAACCGTTGCCCCTCTTATGGGCAAAGCTATTAAACGTATTTATAATGCGCGTTCCATTAGTAGCCTCTACGAATAAAAATAACGCCCGACTAGTTTTAAAGCTTTTTATTAAATATCCCTTCCATCTAGTATAAAAACACATAGAGTGCGCCGCGCTTTCATGCGGGCATGCTCGCTGTAAGCATCTGTATCGGGACAACCCGCCAGATTCATTTTATTATTGAGGTATAAAACCATGACTGACTTAATCGTCGAAGCAGAATTACGCGAAACCACAGGTAAAGGCGATGCACGCCGTATGCGCCGTGCTGGCCTATTGCCAGGCATCATTTACGGTGGTGGCAAGCCTGATGTTCCATTGACTATCAATGCCAACGCTATTGGCAAACTATTAAACGAAGAAGCCTTTTATACCTCTATGTTAGAAGTAAAAGTAAAAGGTAAACGCGGCAAAAACACAGTATTATTAAAAGATGTACAATGGGATCCTTTGATGGATACCGCTATGCATTTAGATTTCATGCGCGTTTCATCTGCAGATAGTGTAACTGTGGAAGTACCTGTTGTAGCTATTAACTTTGAAAAATGTCCAGGTGATGTTGCTGGTGGTTTGTTAGATGTGATTCGTCACGTATTGGAAATCACATGTCGTGCTGACTCCATCCCTGATGCTATCGAAGTAGATTGTGCTAACTTGGATATTGGTGACACCGTTCATATTGAAGATGTTACGCTTCCAGAAGGTGCTGAAGTTCTGCATGAAGCAAACTTCACTGTATTGAATGTTTCTGCGAAGAAAACAGCAACAGCTGATGACGAAACAGAAGAAGATAATGCTGACGATGTTGCTACTAAAGAAAGCAGTGCTGAAGAATCATAATTTATGAAACTATTGGTCGGACTTGGCAATCCCGGCTCTAAATACAAGGAAACAAGGCATAATATTGGCTTTCGTTTTCTTGATCAATTAGCTGAATCAGAGGGGGTGCGGTTTTCCGCAGCCCCTCGTTTTCGTGCTGAAACTGCCAATTGGCAGAGTCACGAAGGCAAAGTAATACTCGCCAAGCCTCAAACATTTATGAATGATAGCGGCGAGTCTATTAGCCCTTTATCCCGCTATTATAATATTGAACCTAAAGATATTATTGTTGTGTATGATGATTTGGATTTACCCTCTGGAAAGTTACGCATTAAAATTGGTGGCGGACACGGTGGGCACAATGGTCTTCGCTCGCTTAATCAACACCTTGATAACAGCGACTACACACGTATAAAAATAGGTATCGGCAGACCAAGCAATGGTGATATTACGGCTTGGGTATTGGGTCGCGCCAATGAAGATGATCGCGCTGATGAAGCACGCATCTTACATGTATTAGAAGAAGAGCTTGCTGGCATTTTATCTGGCAATACAGATACCGCAGCCAATAAGATTCATAACAAATTAAACCCTTAGAATAAATATTTATTCATATCAGGAGACTCTCCCATGGCACTTTCCATAGGCATCGTCGGACTTCCCAATGTTGGAAAATCAACTTTATTTAATGCCCTAAATGGTGGTGGTGCGGAAGCTGCAAACTACCCATTTTGCACCATTGATCCCAATGTTGGGCTGGTCAAAGTTCCTGATTCACGCATGGATGCATTGGCAAAAATTGTAAACCCTCAAGCTATGCAACATGCCGTTGTAGAATTTGTGGATATTGCAGGTTTGGTTGCGGGTGCCGCTAGCGGTGAAGGTTTGGGCAATAAGTTCCTTGCCAATATTCGTGAATGCTCTGCCATCGCCCATGTTGTGCGCTGTTTTGATGATGAAAATGTCACCCATGTTTCCAATCAGATAGATCCACTTTCCGATATTGAAGTCATTGATACCGAATTGATGCTCAAAGACATGGAAAGCATGCAAAAGGCTGTGGAACGAACCCTCAAAACAACCAAATCAGGCAATAAAGATGCTTTGGCTTTACTCGCTGTACAAGAGCGTATCCTTAAAGGCTTGGAAGATGGTACGACTGTACGCCGCCAAAATTTAAGTGATGACGAGCTTGATAAAATTAAAGACTTCTGCCTATTAACAGCCAAACCTGTGTTATACATTGCCAATGTTGATGATGGCTCATTACCTGATGGCAACGCTTATGTGGAAAAAGTGCGCGCTTTTGCTGCCGAAGAAGGTGCTGAAGTGGCTATTGTTTCCGCTCAAATTGAAGCTGAATTAACGGAAATGGATGAGGAATCTAAGACTGAATTTCTATCTGATTTGGGCTTAAAAGAGCCTGGCCTGAATACAGTGATTCGTACAGCCTATACCTTACTTAACCTTATTACCTATTTCACTGCTGGCGTAAAAGAAGTACGCGCTTGGACGATTCATATTGGTGATACTGCACCCAAAGCTGCCGCAGTGATTCATAATGACTTTGAAAAAGGTTTTATTCGCGCTGAAACTATTGCCTATGAAGATTTTGTAAGCTTGGGTGGTGAAGCTAAATGCAAAGAGGCAGGCAAGATGCGATTGGAAGGGAAAGAGTATATTGTCCAAGATGGTGATGTATTACACTTCCGTTTTAACGTGTGATTTTTACTAGAAGTACCGCTTAAAAAAGGTGGGGAGTATAGCCTCCCCACCACCTTCTTGCATTTTTAATACATCGTTTATTCTTTAATGCTCACAAGAAGCTGAATGCACATGCCCATGCTCTAATTCCTCAGATGTTGCTTCACGAATAGCACGAACCGTCACATCAAAGTGCAATACTTCATCAGCCAATGGATGGTTACCATCCACTGTGACTTCTTCATCATTCACTGCAACAATATTCACAACCTGAACACCTTGATCTGTTTCAGCTTGAAAACTCATACCAACTTCAATGTCCATATCACCTTCAAACATCTCACGTGGCACCGCAGCAACCATTTCTTCATTGCGAACGCCATAACCATCTTCAGGACTAACAACAGTCTTTAAAGAATCGCCCACAGTTTTGCCTTCCAATTCGCGTTCCAAACCGACCACGATGTTTTCTGCACCATGCAAATATACCAAAGGATCTTGACCTTCTGAACTATCTAAGACCTCTCCCTGTGCATTTTTCAGGGTATAATCGATTGTCACAACTTTGTGTTGGGAAATTGTCATTTTTCTCTCCTACAAATTAAACACTCAAAAATAGACTGCTGAATGTTTGAAAAGCGGCACGCTACGTATCAATGAGAACACAGCAAGCACCTTCTTCTGTAAGGTAAACCCATTGTTGCACTCATTTATCTCGTGATTGCTCAGGTAGTGCTATGTAAAAGATAGATCCCATACCCAATGTCGATTCACACCATACCTTCCCACCATGAGCTTGAAGCAATGATTTCACTACTGCCAAACCCATACCAGCACGCTTTTTATCAGTCGAGAAAAATGGCTGAAATATACTTTTTAAATCACTTTCACTCACACCAACACCGCTATCTCGCATAACCAATACATCCAAACCTGAACGTTTTTCTGTATGCAATGAGATATGGCCTCCTGATGGCGTGAAACGCAAAGCATTCTCCAACAAGGCTGTCAAAATACGTTCTATAGCTAAAGGGTCAGCCCAAACAGTCGATAGCTCTCGTGCTGTGATACTGATACCCTTATCATTCAATATACCGCGTTTGCGTACTAACACACGTTCAACCCACTCCGACAACTGAATACATTCAGGCTCCAAATCATCAAACATAC
>CAYPXU010000066.1:0-9094 GCA_964414875.1 uncultured Zetaproteobacteria bacterium
CTTTAAATATTCAAATTGCGCTTAAATCAAAACTTGGGTTTCTGAGGAAGCTCTATTTATGAGGCAATTATAGAACGACAACTAGGGCGTCTGCTTTCGGACATAAGCGGACATTCAGAGCCATTTCAACCACTGTGCGCTTCAGCGCACAGTGGTTGAATTTTTACGTCGGCTCTTAAAGAAAGTTTTTATTTGTGCTCTGCATACATCGCCAAGAACGCCAGCTTTAAGTTCTGCTTGATGATTTAAACGCTTATCCGATAGCAATTGATACAATGATTCAACCGCCCCTGTTTTTGGCTCCGATGCACCATAAATCACACGTTTTATACGGGCGTGAATGATTGCTCCTGCACACATGGTACATGGTTCCAAGGTGACAAATAATTGCGTCCCAACAAGTCGATAATTGCCAATCGCAGTGCAGGCTACGCGAATCACCTGCATTTCTGCATGTGCCGATGCATCACACGTCGAAATCGGGGCATTATGTGCTACAAACTGTTGCCCATCTGGCAATACAAGCACCGCACCCACAGGCACTTCGCCACATTCAGCAGCTAATGCAGCCTGCTCAAGCGCGATTTCCATATATTGTTCGTCTGATAATCGCTGCATAAGTAAATTAGCCACAGATGGACACAGATACACACAGATATAGCGTCATGGCAGCACTTCTTAACATCTTCTCTTCAGTCATAAAAAGAGACCCCCTCCCCTTCGATGATTGCACATCATCAGTGTTTATCTGCGTTCATCTGTGGCAAAAAAACTCAAGCTACGAACCTACGACTTTAATTTTGGGTCAAATGCGTCTCTCAACCCTTCACCCAATAAATTATAGCCCAACACAGTGATTAAAATCGCCAAACCAGGGTATAATGACAACCACCAAGCCAATTGAATATTATCTTTGCCCTCGGTAAGGATATTGCCCCATGATGGGTCGGGCGGTTGCACACCTAGGCCTAAAAATGACAATCCTGATTCTACCAATACTGCACCCGCAATACCCAGCACCGCAGAGACCATAATTGGCCCCATAGCATTGGGTAATAAATACTTCCAAATAAGGCGCATAGGACTTACACCCAAACTCTCCGCTGCCTGAATAAATTCGCGGCTTCGCAATGATAAAAATTCAGCACGCACAAGCCTTGTGACACCCATCCATGAAGTCAGTCCAATCACAATCATAATATTCCAAATCGAAGGCTCTAAAAAGGCAATCACTGCCAAAATTAAGAAAAAAGTCGGAAAACAAAGCACCATATCCGTGCTGCGCATAATCCATGTGTCCATGCGCCCACCCATATACCCAGCCATCGCTCCCAAAGCCACACCAATGACAATGGCTAAACCCACCGCCACAAAACCCACTGCCAATGAGATACGTGCGCCATACAACATGCGCGAAAACACATCACGGCCCAAGGTGTCCGTACCACACCAATGCTGCCAAGATGGCGGCATTAAAATATTTTTCACATTGATATTGGTTGGATCATAGGGCGCAAGCCAAGGCGCGAATACTGCTAAAAAGGCAATCGTAAGAACAATCACGCCTCCGACCAACATCAATGGTTGTTGTTTGAGATAATCAAACATACTCAACCTTGCCCCTGCCGAATACGTGGATCAGCCCAAGCATATGCCAAATCTGCCATTAAATTACCAATCAACGTTAATACCGCACCAATCACCGTAATGCCCATCACCACGGTATAATCACGGGCTAAAATCGCCTCGTAAAATAGTCGCCCCATACCTGGCAATGAAAACAAATACTCCACAATCACCGAGCCGCCAATCAGCCCCGGAATCGAAAGCCCCAACAAAGTAATAATCGGCAAAATGGCATTCTTTAATGCCAAACGATAACGAATGGTGTTTTCTGGCACACCCATAGCCCGCGCTGTGGTAATATAATCGGCACGAATGACTTCCAGCATGCCCGTACGCATAAAGCGGCTCATACCTGCCAAGCCGCCAATGGCTGATACAAAGACGGGCAAGATTAAGTGTTTGAAAAAATCAGCTTGTTGCTCCCAGAAACCCATCTGCTGCCAGCTATAATCATGGATACCAGAGATTGGTAAGATGTTCATATTCACGCCCAAGCCCATCATCAATAACAAACCCAACCAAAACGATGGAATGGCAAAACCGATAAATACAAACACCGTCATAGCACGATCAAACCATGAGTCTTGTTTTACCGCACTCATCACACCAATCGGTATCGCCACTAGAAAAATCACCATCATTGCCAGAATATTAATCCATAGGGTGACAGGCAAACGTTCCATCACTTTATCAAGAACAGGGCGATGATCACTGGAAAAAGACTCACCAAAATCCAGCACTGCCAAACGTTTTAACCAGTTCCAGTATTGCTCATACAATGGCTTATCAAGCCCATAATAGGCACGCAGGCGTTCAATATCTTGCGAAGAAACTTTGGGATTAAACTCTTGCCCTGTCACCGCAGGCTCACCTGGTGCCAAATGCATCATGGCAAAGGAAATCATGGTGATGCCTAGCAATAGCGGCAACATACCAAACAGGCGTTTGAGTGCGTACTTTCTCATGGGCTAAAGCTTACGAGACTTCTTCCTCACCTGCCACTGCCAACACAAGCTTGCCTTGCATATGCCCGGCTTCGATAAGCTGATGTGCTTGTGCAGCATCCTCTAAGGGTAACATCTTAGCGATATGAACCTTTAATTGTTCCGTATCGATCAATTGTCCACATTGCTCCAATATCGCTGCATGGTGCGAAGCTGCTTCTTTTAAGTCCGAGAGCATGGGCGTAAGCATCAATTCCTGTGATACGCGCACATTTTTTAATCGCAAAGCTTTCCAGTCCACATCATCTGGCACCTGTAAAATGCTTACCAAATCACCATAGTGCGCCATCGCAGGAGTTAGTTGCGTGAATGCATTGCCGCCAACTGTATCAAAGGCAATATTCACACCCTTGCCATCTGTCCACGCCAATAAAGCCTCTGCAACATCTTCTTTGTTATAATTTATGACTTTATCCGCACCCAATTCACGTACAAAAGAAGCTTTTTTATCGTTACTGACCGTGGTTGCGACATCACAACCTGCAATTTTTGCCAATTGAATTGCCACATGCCCAACACCGCCGCCACCTGCATGAATAAAAACTTTTTGCCCTGATTGCAGTCCTGCCCTATCAAACAAAGCTTCCCAAGCAGTAATCAATACCAAGGGCGCAGCCGCAGCCTGTAAATAACCCAGTGATTCAGGTTTCGCCGCTAAAAACTCAGATGGTACAACGATATATTCGGCATAATTGCCTTGTGATTGCCCTTGCTGTTTCTGACCCAAACCACCATAACAATAATACACGGCATCACCGACCGAGAATTCGGTGACATCTGCACCAACGGCTTCCACCACGCCCGCACCATCACAACCCAAAACAGCAGGGTAAGCATCAGGAAAAAACATGCCATTGGCGCGAAGTTTGCTATCAATAGGATTCACACCTGCCGCAAAAACTTGCACCAACACCTGATTAGGTGCGCTGATAGCTGGTTTAGCAACGTCTTCTAACTGCAATTGCTCTGCCGCACCTGCTTTATCAATCATCATTGCCCGCATAAAGGCTCCTTTATGGTTGTATGTATTATTCCTGCAAAAGCGACTACGCTATAGGTAGCACTAGCAAACACCTGCGAGGTTATATCATGACTGCACTACACACAAAAACTTGTATTCCATGCCAAGGTGGCATGCCTTCTTTGCTAGGCATTGAAGCTGAAAAGTTATTGGCAGATATCGAGCATTGGAAATTCACTGATAATACAACAAAAATACAACGCACATTCACTTTTTCTAACTTTATGGCAGCCCAAGAGTTTGCACAAAAAGTCGGAAATATTGCCGAATCAGAAAATCATCATCCCGATATTTGTTATGGTTGGGGCTATTGTACGGTCACACTTTATACCCATAAAATTGGCGGCTTACATGAAAATGATTTCATCCTAGCCGCCAAAATTAATAGGCTCTAAACGTCTTACGATTTTTTCATAAATTCGGTTAACAACACAAGCTGTTGACCATTGATGCGACCTTCAATTTGAAGGGCATTATCAGCCACCAAACGAATATTGCGAACAGGTGTACCACGTTTGGCAGTAAAACCACCACCTGATACTTTCAAATCTTTGATTAACACCACCGTATCGCCATTTTCAAGCACTACGCCATTGCTATCTTTATGTACCACAGCATCTTCTTGAGAAGTTTCAGCACCCGCTTCAGCCCATGCTTTCATATCATCTTCCAAGTACATCATATCCAACAAATCTTGCGGCCAACCTTCTGCACGCAAACGATTCAACATACGCCAAGCCATGACTTGTACCGCAGGCACTTGGCTCCACATACTATCATTCAAACAACGCCAATGATTGGCATCAACCTTATCAGGATTCTCAATCTGATCAGAACAAGTCGCACAGATATAAATGCACTCATCTGCCGTATTATCAGGGCTTGATGGTACTTCATACACCGCTAAATTTTCTGTTGCCGCACATAGCTCACATTTGCCTTCACTGCGGGTTACTAATCCTTGTTCTACACTCATTTTCATCTCCCAGCACACATAGCATGCTTTCATACACATTTATTTTACGCGGATATTTGAGCCAAACCGTAAGAAAGTCAAACCAGTCATGACTATTATGCCCAATACCCGTATGATACATTTTAAGAGGTTAGCCCATGCCTGCACCACAGATCAAAACCACCATACTCACCTTCGCTGCATTAATCGCTTTTGCGGCTAATTCAGTATTATGCCGATGGGCATTGGATGTGTATCAAATTGATGCGGCTAGCTTTACCAGTATTCGCTTATTATCGGGTGCAGCTATGCTTAGTCTCATCTTGCTATTGCGAGCAAACACATTGCCAATTTCAGAATCGCAATACAAACCAAGTAGCTGGCTTGGTGCTCTGATGTTGTTTGTTTATGCCACTTCTTTTTCCTATGCTTATATCACCCTTGATGCAGCCACAGGCGCATTGGTATTGTTTGCGGCCGTTCAAATTACCATGATTTCACTCGCCATGCTCTCTGGCTATCGCCTGCACATACAAGAATGGTTGGGATTACTATTGGCATTTGCAGGCTTTATCTACCTTATGCTACCAAATATCGGCACACCATCTCTATTCGGCTTTGTGCTTATGCTGATCTCTGGCATGGCTTGGGGTGTTTATTCTCATCTAGGCAGGCATGCAAAAAATCCATTAGGTGATACCGCAAGCAATTTTATCAAAACTATACCTATGGTCGTGATGTTGATGTTATTCACATTCTCACAAGCCCAACTCAACATCTCAGGCATCATCATTGCCATCTTATCTGGTGCACTGGCTTCTGCTTTGGGATATATTGTGTGGTATGCAGCACTTCGCGGGCTTTCAAGTACCCAAGCCAGCGTGGTACAGCTTGGTGTACCCATCATTGCCGCTTTAGGTGGTGTTTTATTTTTATCCGAAACTATCTCCATGCATTTGGCAATTGCATCACTTGTGATGTTGGCAGGTATTGCGCTGGTCATTCAATGCAAGGCGCAATAAGCTGATTGGGCAGATAAAACATATACCACACCACCCAATTATTCGAAGTTCAAATACTCATTCGCTATGCCTTCCACGTATAAACTTAAGCACTAGTAAGCATGTCGGCAGTAAATGCCAGAATATATCAAAAATATCGACTGCTTTGTGTAAATCCCCAGCCAACCACAGTTGATATTTCTCAACTAAGTGAGGTTCGGGCTGAAAGGGCATCATTGCCATCAATATGGCTGCTGCAATTAAAAATATATACGAAATATCATCAAGCCATTTCATCACTCATCTCCCTCGCGGTGCAAGGCAAAACCAAGTTCAAAACGCACACCACTAGGACGTGCTATAAAAAACGGTGGTTCTTGCTGCCATTGCCAACGCCCTGTTGCAAATAGGGCTTTCATATCCAACCAATCACAATGAAATGGTGGGCCACCCTGCTCGCCTGTTTGCATCATAGAGAGACACAACACACCCTTGGGTTTTAACCAGGAAAAAAGGCGCTGCTCATAAGCTTTACGTTGCTCAACAGGCAGTGCACACAAACATGTTTGTTCATATATCGCATCAAAGTATTGTTGCGGCTGATAATCAAATAAATCTGAACACACAAGCGTTGCCGATACGCCTGCTTCTTGTAACCCTTGTTTGACTGCATCAATAGCAGAAGGCGCCAAATCCAAGGCTGTCACATCAAAACCAAGTTTGGCTAAAGCAATGACTTCATATCCCCGTCCACAACCTGGAATAAGTATCCGCTGACCTGTTTTAAACTCACCTCTATCAAGCCAATGCTGCAAAGCAGGGCTAATCGTGCCACGATCCCAACCTGTATCGCCCTGTTGATATAAACCTTCCCAGTCCATACTCACCTCTTTGTAATCCACGGAATAAATGCAGGCACAGATGCCTGATAATTTGCATATTCTGGATGCTCTTGAAGCATACGTTTTTCTTCAAAGCGCGAACCAATAATAAAATATACGCATATCACCAAAGAAAAATGCAGCCCATTATAACTCTGTTCAGGCATTGCCAATAAAATAAGCATCGCACCCGTATACATCGGATGCCTTACCCAACGATAAATACCACTCACAATAAAAGGATCTGTACCTGTCTTGGCTTTACGCAAGCCCAAAAATACCAAACCATCAATAGGTTGAAATGCTGCCAAAGCCACAATCAACCCCAATACTTGCAATGCCACCATTGCCAGCCAAATAAGCCCATCCATTTGATAGAGTGGCACATCTGCTAGCTGATGCACAAACCAAACCCACACAGCCGTTGTTAGCACTGAAAACACTGAATATAACAGCCTATAGCGTGGCTCTTTCAATCCATGCTTATATGACCACTGCTTACAAGATTGCGATGCCAATAAACTATGAACCACTGCAAACAATAAACCTGACAGCCAAATCCATAACCCGCTTTCCCACCCATTCATACATCACTCCGCCATCTCATAAACCCTTCATCCAAGCTTTAAGTTGCAACTATTTTACAGGTTTATCAACAATAAATGGCTGCTCATATTTAAAGTCAACTTGATGGAATTCTTCCAATGATTTGTTTTTTATTTTACCCCAGAAAGCCCCATCAATTTTCAACCAGCGCAAGATGAGTGCTTCTGATAAACCTTCCTCTTGTAAAGCTTCACGCAGCAGTCCTTTGCGTATTTCCAACAGCTCTTCAGTGATATACATACGCCGATGAGCAAGTGGTAACTCTCTACCAGGATAAGGACTTTTAGAACCCATTTTTTCTGCCATAAATTGAGTCTGGCGCAATTCAATGGCTTTTTGATCGTGTCCAATAAAAAACTGCCCTAACCAAGGATGAGCATAGACCTTATCATAAAAGGCCGTATGCACATGCTCCATCACTTCTAAGCCACCAATGGCATCAAATAATGATTTTTTCATATGCGTCCTCATTTACCAGCTAATTCTACAATGATCTAACAGACGAACAACCACTAGCTCATATAACATGAGGCTTTTCATCACCTTTCAATAAGCGGACAAGCATCAATGCCGCAAATGCTAATCCGAGCATTGAAATAGCACCCAAGTCCACATGTTTTAGCCACTGACAAAAAAACACCCAAGCTGCCAGTGTCAAGAATGCCGCCAAACCACCCAGACCTTGCAATACAACTTCCCCAAGCCCTCCAGTGCGGTGAGCCAAGGCAAATATAAATTTAAACGGGCGTAAAATCACGTTTTCTAAGCCTTGCAAATATTCAGGTCTTTTAAACAGCAACCATGCAAGCCCAATCAAAGCCAAAGCAAAAATGCCATAATTTATAATAAGCAGCATAAAATCTGTTTTATCCATCCACGCAGGTGGCCCTTGGCGCATGGTATATGCTTCGCCTCGATCCAAGGGGTCAGCCCATAATAATGCTGGCCAATAAAGCGCTAAAAATCCAACAATCAATCTCACAAGCTTTCTCCTTTTTTCTACGTGAACTACAAACTATAATAAAACAGCAAGTATTCCGTCATTCCTTCCAGTCTCATGCATGACCTTGTGGCCTAGGAAGTTGTGGAAGCGTAACCGTAGGTAGTTCACCCGTTAGCGTTTCCAAAAATGCCACAATATCATTCACACCTTTATTCAATAACGTTGTATCCAGCTGATACCTTTGCCATTGTTTTCATAGCTTCTTGCAATGTCGCAGCGGAGCTGTCGTGAAAATACGGTGCCGTCATCAACATATGAAAAGTCACTTCTTGGAAAACTCTTCAAAAGCTTGCATAGCTTCCGCCGCATACATCAACGATGGACCACCGCCCATATATATTGCCATACCCAATGTTTCAGCCAATTCTTCACGCGTCACGCCCAAGGCAATCAAAGCTTTCACATGAAAACCAATGCAGCCCTTACAATGGGTCGCAACACCAATAGAAAGAGCAATCAATTCTTTGGTTTTCTTATCCAACGCTCCATCTTCAAGAGCTGCACCAGCCATGGCAGAAAAACCAGCCATGACATCGGGAATATCTTTGCGAATACCGCCAATCGTCGCCGATAGTGCATTCGTATATTGAGTATATGTTTCTGACATTCTATGTCTCCTTATGATGACCTATTTTAGTTTAAAAAAAGGTAATTGAAATTTATAACGATTACCACTTACTTATTTTTACCAGCATACAAAAAACTTATCAAAGGCTAAGTAAGTGCTATCTATTTAACCCACTAGCTCTCATTTACCACGACCTTCTCTCCCATATATATACCCACATAAACCGCCAGACTCGCTACACACAACCAAATAACATACCACATATTTATTCTCCAAAAGCATTAATAAGAAGCATGATTTTCTTCGACTGTTTCTTGTGTAACCTTACCTCGCAATACTTTAAAAACCCATGAGGTATAAGCAATAATCAATGGAATAAAAATCGCCGCCGCGATTAACATTAACCATAACGTTTGCTGGCTCGATGTT
>CAYPXU010000067.1:0-8914 GCA_964414875.1 uncultured Zetaproteobacteria bacterium
CATTTTACAAAGCTCTTCGGTTTCATGATCTAGAAAACGCTGCTCTTCATCAGTCAGTATGTTTTTAGGGATATCGAGCAACTTCTGCCAATCGGGATTGCCAGAAAACAACTCAGCATCCCAACCTACGGTACCTGATTCCATGGCTGCCTTTTCACTGCTAGAAATCGGCGGCAATGATTTTTTCATATATTGAAACAATGGTTCCGTCAGCCAGCGCATACGCATTTCAGACCAATGCAATGGAAGCATGCACACAGCAAATATAAACCATAATACCGTTGCTAAACTACCACCAATCCAACCCAATGCCGTTATCACAAACAATGAGCCTGCAATAGCCGCCGTCCAAACCAGCAATGAAAGTTGAAAACGTACAAGGACAAACAACAATACAAAAACAAATGCCAACAAAACAAACCACTGCATAGATACCTCCAAACACATGACCATTTTTGAGAGAACTAAACCTTAGTCATAGTTTAGACCAAGTCCTTTCACACCAGCAACTATTGAAATATAAAAAAAGGGAGCCAATGGCTCCCCTCTTTATAAACACTGACGTTATTTTAAAAACGTAAGGTGTAATCAGCCGATAATACATGAATATTCGCTTTGTATGTACCATTACGCTGAGTTCCTGCTGGCGGAGGTGTTGTCGCTGAGGCTGTCTGATTGATATCTTTTACCAAAATATAACCATAAGCAATATTCAACGTACCTGAAGAAAAATCCTGCCCATAACCAACAGTGAAAAAGTGTCGATCATTATCGGTAATACGCGGAGAGAATTCTACGGAACTAACAGGTGTAGGGTCAAAAGCATAACCTGCCCGAAGATGCATATCCTCTTGCAATGACCACTCCGTACCCAAAGCAAACGATGTCGTAGCTTTCCAATTTTCTGGCACTGTTTGACTAGAACCTGTGATAGCATTTAAAGCCGATGTACCATAATTAAACTGTAGCTGATCAAATGTTTTCCAGTTTACCCAATCCACTTGAGCACTCACCAAAACATTATCTACAGGATGAAAAGATATGCCGCCTGAAACCATGTCTGGCGTTGTAAAAGATGTATTAACGGAAGAGCTTACGCCATTCAAACCAGCAAAAGCCAAAGCACTACCACCTGTCGCTGTACCTGTTACATCAACTTTCACACTGCTTCGATAGCTCAAACCAGCATCAAAGCTGTCACTCTTATAAAAGATGGCAGCATTACCACCCCAACCATTACCCGAGCCATGCTGAGTGACCGCAGTACTATCAAAGGCAACATTTGTTGCATCAAAATACATCACGCCAACAGCAACTGAAAGATTTTCATTAATTTGATAAGCAACACTTGGATTGACATTAATCATACGAATCTCTGAAAAGGTAAGGCTTTTACTCGCTCCTGTTGGATTTGCAGGGGTTTGAGCACTGGTAAATGGTGCGCCTGAATTTGTCCAATCTGTTGAAAGGCCAAATGGTGCGTTCACTACCAAGCTAAAAGCCACTGGAGAATCTTCTAGGTTATAACTCACATAACCAAATGGAATCACGTGGTTCTTTTTATCCATGGAATATGTTGTGCCATTCACAGCAGTATAATCAACCGTTGGTATCACCACCTGACCACCTGCTGTAACCGAAACACCATCCTGAAACACCAAAGCTGCGGGGTTATACCATGCCGCTGTTGTATCATCTGCCACACCTGTAAAGGCATTCCCCAAACTCATAGCTTTCGTTCCTTGATCCTTTACCGCAAAACCAGACGCAAAAGCCGATGAACTAAACAATAGAATTATCATAAACGTAAATAAATGCCGCATAAATCCTCCCTCAAAGATTAGAACCACCTACCAGTTATAATACAAAAAACAATGTCTAGCAAGTTTTATCAACCATGCGGTACCTTCAACCGTATCAGGAAAGGAACTCGCCATACTCACCGAACACCACATGAATGAGCAATCATACCCACCTCATACTATATTTACGTTTGGTACTGGCACATGAATCGCATATTCACTCATCCAGCGTTAATCAGCACTTCTCTCATTCAAATAACGTTCAGCCCAAGTAGCAATGAGTTGCCCTACATAACGTGCATCTGATACTTGGCTCAACAAATGATCTGCTTGATCCAATGATATATAACTCTTCGGATGATGTGCTGTTTGAAAAATAATAGCTGCATTCTCAATGCCTACTGTCTCATCCAAAGGTGCATGCATCACCAACAATGCTTGCTTTAACTTGGCAACGTCATCCAATACCGAAGCCTGTTCCAAATCATCTATAAATTGTTGTTTAATGGTAAAATCGCGCCCTGCTAACTCAACAAGCGCCTCGCCCTGTTGTGAAATAATCACCTTGAAATCAGAAAACTGCTCTGCCACATGCGCAGGCGAAGCTGGACTTGCAATTGTTACGACCGCTTTCACCGATGTAATAACATTGGCAGCTTTTAATACAGCTGTGCCTCCCAACGAGTGCCCTAGCAATATATGTGGTGCATAGCCTTGTTGCGCCATAAAATTCGTAGCACTCAAAATATCTTGCACATTGCTGGTGAAGTTCGTATTTGAAAAATCACCTTCACTTTCACCAAGCCCCGTAAAATCAAAGCGAAATACCGCAATATCCTGATCCACCAAGCCTTTGGCAATATGCCCCGCAGCTTTTAGGCTCTTATTACAGGTAAAACAATGGGCCAACAAAGCATAAGCCCGAGGCTCACCATCTGGCATATCCAAACGTGCTGAAAGCTGTTGCCCATGCTCGTTGCTAAAAGTCAGCTTCTCAATTCTGGACATTTAGAACCAGCGCATAAGAAAACGAACAAGCTTCTTTGTGCCTTCAGAAAATAGTTTTTCTGTATAAAAGCTGCCTGCAATGCGCTTATTAACCTCTGATAAGGTTGGATACGGCGCAATCATGGATGCCATTGCTCCGATTTTCATCTTCTGACTGATTGCCAATACCCATGGTTGAATCAACTCACCCGCATGCAAACCAACAATCGTTGCACCCAGAATACGACCATTTTGTTCAGTAATTACTTTCACCATACCTTCAGTACGTTTTTCAGCCTGAGCACGATCATTTTCTTCAAACTTCCAACGCAATACACGCACACTTTTCCCTGCGGCTTCAGCATCGGCTTCGGTCATACCTACATGTGATAATTCTGGATCAGTATATGTCACCCAAGGAACCGCCGAATAATCCACCTTAACTGGTAATTTAAACAACATATTACGAATCACAATGCCTGCCTGATAAGCTGCCATGTGCGTGAATTGGTAAGGTCCAACCACATCTCCAATAGCAAAAATTCGTTTATTACTGCTTCGCAAGCGTGCATCCACTTGCACACCATGTGGACTATATTCCACACCTGCTGCTTCCAAATTTAAGCCATTCACATTGGCACGGCGACCCGTAGCAATCAGCAAATGAGAGCCTTTTACACATGCCTGTTCAGGATTTGTCTCTGATCCCAGCTCGCAATATGCCGAAATCCCTTCATCGGTTTTCTCAATGCGTAAATTGCGGCCACCTTCATAAAAAATCATGCCTTCATCACTCAAACGATCAATAACGATTTGCGCCAATTCACGATCATCTTTCATCAGCAAACGTGCCAGTTCCATCACCGTAACCTTGGCTCCCAAACGACGATGCGCTTGTGCCATTTCAATACCAATCGGACCACCACCAATAACAATCAAATGATCAATAGGCTCTTTATTATCAAAAATATTTTCATTGGTGAAATAATCCACATCTTGCAGACCTTCAATAGGTGGCACAAATGCCGATGAGCCCGTTGCCAATACAAAGTATTTGGCTTTAACCTGCACATCACCTGCTTGCACAGTCTTTTCATCCATAAATTCTGCAGCAGCTTGAATCACCTTCACACCCAAAGACTCAAATCGCTCCACCGAATCATTTGGTGCAATCGAAGCTATCACACCATGAACATGATCATGCACCGCCGCCCAATCAATCGTTGGTGAGTTCGCCTGCACACCAAATGGTTTGGCATCGCGCATATTTTGCGCCACATGCCCTGAAGCAAGCAGTGCTTTGGATGGCACACAACCTGTATTTAGGCAATCTCCACCCATAGCCGATTTTTCAATCAACACAACATTCGCACCCATTTGTGATGCGCCAGCAGCAACAGACAAACCACCTGAGCCAGCCCCAATCACGCAAATATCCGTATGAATGATGTTCATAATATTTCTCCAGATGATTCTTTCCCGCTATCTTTGGTCTTTGCCAAGCGTTTATATATAACAGGCACAAGTGCGAGAAGTCCCAAGCCTAAAAATGCACCCATCATTTCAGGTGTTAAAATACTAGCTGCTGAAAAGCTTTCACCTTGCTCAAACACCTTACCCAAACCACTGCCTGCCAAGGCATACACAAAGGTCGCAGGGATAATGCCAAAGAAGGTTGCCACGACATACACTCGCAAAGGAACCCCTAAAAAGGCGGGTGCAAGGTTCACCAGAAAGAATGGGAATATCGGCACAACACGAAGAATAAACATATAACTCCACACATCTTCCTCAAAACCTGCTTGTAACTTCTTCACTGTATTTCCCGCTTTTGCCAACAAAAAATCACCCAACGATGTCTTGGCAATAAGAAATAAAATAGTTGCTCCCAAAGTAGCGCCCATTACCGCCATGAATGTGCCCCACACTGCGCCAAATAAGAAACCACCGCTTAAAGTCATCACCATTCCACCTGGCAAGGACAATGCCACCACCAAGATGTAAATACTGATATAAACCAAGGATGCCATGACAGGGTACATGGCGACCTGATGCGATAAAGCATGGCGATGTTCTGCCAAAGCATCAAAGCTTAAATACTGTCCCAGATCCAATGCAAAGAAGCTCACAATCGCTATAATAATCACCAATATAGGAAGGAATCGTTTTAATATATCCATAATTATTCCACCAGCAACCGATAGTCAGGTGTTGGGTTCAAAGGACAAGAATAAAAATACTCCCCTTTTTTTAACGTAATGGGATAATCTTTAAATGCTCCTGTCTGAATATTCCCGCCTGAGACTGAAGGCAATGTAAGTCGTCCTAAGCCCTGACCCCGCAACCAAAAACCTAGAACATACGGCACATCACGATTTTGAATGCGAAAAACATAAGAGCCTTCTTGTAAGTGCAGAGTTTGGCTCAAAGCCAAACGCCTATCCTCTGTTCGCTGATTAATAGCCACACAGTCTTCTGCTTTTTTTGATTGAAACCCATAATCTTGCTGCTCTGTTTCTATAAACTGACAAGCAGTCTGGGTTAATTGAATCATCACAGGTGCAGCCAATGCCTGCCCTGTCCCCCATAACCATAAACTCATAACGCCCAAAAACCACACATGCATGAACAAACTCCTTCTATAATCTTTTGTGGTGGTCGCCATGTTTGTTTTTCAATTACAGCTTTAGACAATTTTATTTCAAACCCAAGCCTTGATGCCTTATTATTTTCTCAGAACATCTTTTGAATGCAATACATTCACCTCACAACAAACATCATCACCTTGAAACTCACATGGAATATCAATACAAAATGTACTGCCCTCACCGACCTTGCTGCGCACACGAATATTGCCGCCCAGTAATGTCACAAAACGTTGAGCAATGGATGTTCCCAAGCCTGTGCCTTCCGACAAACTATGCACATGTTGATGAACCTGTTTGAATGGATCAAAAATGGAGGGTAACTCCTCTTCTGGAATACCAATTCCTGTATCCTCAACCTCTATTATCAAACGCGTTTTGCTTCTGGACACTATCACAGCCACATGTCCATGTTCTGTGAATTTCACAGCATTGGCAATGATATTCAATAAAATTTGACGCAAATGAATATCATCTGAAATAACTTTTTCAGGCACACTTTGAATCTTATAATAAAATTCCAAACCTTTGCTCTTGGCACGCATAGAAAAGTTCTGCATCACATCATCAAGCAACTTTCCCATGCTAAACAACTGACAACACACTTCCATTTTTCCAGCATTGAGTTTCGACAAATCCAGCACATCATTCACAACAGCGCGTAGCGACAGTGCGGCTTGTTTTGCCAACATTAAATTCTCTTGATGCTCTTCATTTAGCTTGGCATCTGATAACAAATCCAAGGTTCCTATAATACCATGAATCGGTGTTCTTAACTCATGACTCATCAACGATAAAAACTCACCCTTCGCCTCACTTGCCTGTTCAGCTTCTACTTTGGACGACTGTAGCTCTACCGTTGTACGTTTGTGTTCTGAAATTTCACTTTTTAGTTCTTTAATAAGCACATTGTTTTGATAGTGGGTTAGAATACCATCCGAGAAACGAGCAAACTGTTGCCGTCCGATAAATATAAAGAATATCAATAACAACGATACAATCATGCCAAGCTGCATGTACATCATCGTTGGCTGCAACAAAAGCCAAATAATCGAAGGTAATAATAAACAAGGGAAAATTAGTATGGAAGCAGATGTTGCTATCAAAAATACCATTGCCATAGCAATACCTGCAAGCAGTAATATAAGAGGCAACTGGTATTCAAAAGCTAAATAGGGCATAAATGCTACAACACCTAGACCCCATATCAGACCATAGGCATTGGTACTCCAGGCAAAACGCAATAAGTAACGCTGCACTCGTTTCGCTTCCACATTATTAGTATTCAAAGGAATCGAGAAGAAACGCACTACAGTAATAATGTAAGCCAAACCGCCCCATAAGAGCAAACCTTGACTCGGAACATGTCCCCATAGTAAAAAAACAATGATGGCAACTATGATGACAGCAATAATCAGCCCCCATCGAGCACCCATAAGGAACTTTAAAAACACCTCATACACTTCTTCAGAATAAGGCACTCGAAATAAAGCCAATAGTTTCATATTAAATATAGCATTTACACATCCAGAAGCGTGCCGCCAAAACCTTCCAGCGCCTCTTTCACCGCCACAAGAAAACCAACCGCTTCTTTGCCATCAATCAAGCGATGATCATACGACAATGCCAAATACATCATAGGGCGAATAACCATTTGATCATTTTCTACAATCACACGTTTTTGAATCGTATGCATACCTAAAATGGCTGATTGTGGTGTGTTTAAAATCGGTGTTGAAAGCATGGAACCAAATACGCCACCATTGGTAATTGAAAATGTTCCACCCTTTAAATCATCAGGCATAAGCCCACCCTCACGGGCTTTGTTTGCCAAACTTACAATGCCCTGCTCAATCTCTGCAAAGCTCATCAACCCCACATCTCTTAATACAGGAACCACCAATCCATTCTTGGTAGAAATAGCAACACCCACATCCATATAATTGTGATACAACACATCATCACCATCAATATACGCATTCATCGCAGGATATTTCGATGCTGCATACACACAAGCTTTTACAAAAAAGGACATAAAACCAAGTTTCGCCCCATATTTGTCCATAAAAGCATCTTTGTGATGATTTCGTATATCCATCACATACTGCATATTTACTTCATTAAATGTGGTCAATATTGCTGCCGTGTTTTGTGCCTCTTTCAAACGTGTCGCAATGCGTTTGCGCAAGCGCGACATCGGTACACGCTCCATAGCACGCTCATGCACAGCATGATCTTCTACCGCCATCACGCCCTGCTCTTTCACCGTTTCAACAACAGCCTTTACCTTTTGTTGCACCTGTTCTTTCGTTGTTTTTTGTGTCAATGATTGCGTAGCAACTTTATTTTTCTTCACAGCCTCTTTTTCGATTTTCTTTGCAACCGTTTTTACCACAGGCTTCACACTAACCTGCACCGATGTATCTAACACACCAATCACTTCGCCTGGCTCCACCATGCAATCGGCTTCTTTCAGGATGGATTTCAACACTCCTGCTTCAAAAGCAGTGATTTCCATGGTTATTTTATCACTTTCAATTTCAGCCAAGACATCATCGACCAACACTTCATCACCCTCTGATTTTAACCATGAAACCAGTGTCGCTTCGCTTTCAGATTCACCCAAACTTGGTACTTTAATTTCAATATCCATGATTTCCCTCACCCCAACTATGTTTGTAGTACACTATATAATTATTCAACTGGAACACTGTCTGCAAATGACTTATCTAATAAATCACGCAATTCAGCTTTATGTCGTGCCATCGAACCCACCGCTGGTGCAGCCAAGGCGGGTCTGCTTACACGGTAAAGCTTCTGTGCATCCAAAAGAATGCGGCGTATCTCACTATTGATTTGCATCCATGCACCTTGGTTTGCAGGCTCTTCTTGAACCCAAAACACTTCCTTCACCGTGCTATAAGTTTGCATAATTTCTCGTAACAACTCGGCTGGGAATGGATACAGACGTTCAACACGAACAATCGCGATATGCTTCATCGCTAATGTTTCACGCTCCGCCAATAAATCATAATAAACTTTACCAGAACATAATAACAAACGCTGACAAGAAGCCGCTTTAATATTTGCATCACTTTCAGAGATCACAGGTCTAAATTGACCCGATGTGAAATCTTCTAAAGGTGAAAAAGATGTTTTCAAGCGCAACATACTTTTCGGACTCATCACCACCAACGGTTTACGCGTTGTAATGCGTGATTGGCGACGCAACAAGTGGAATACCTGAGCAGGTGTTGTTGGACAAACCACTTGCATATTATCCTCTGCACAAAGCTGTAAGAAACGCTCAAGGCGAGCCGATGAATGTTCTGCACCCTGCCCTTCATAACCATGCGGCAACCAAAGCACCAAACCCGACATGCGGCTCCATTTGGATTCACCTGCGGCAATAAATTGATCCATCACCACCTGTGCGCCATTGGCAAAATCACCATATTGTGCTTCCCAAATCACCAAAGC
>CAYPXU010000068.1:0-8713 GCA_964414875.1 uncultured Zetaproteobacteria bacterium
CCATAGATATTTGTTTTACCTGTTATTTCCACGTTGTTCGAGCGTAGTTCGCATCATCACTTCTGTCAAAAGGAAAACTCGTTTTCAGCATTATTCAACTGTCACTGATTTTGCTAAATTTCTTGGCTGATCCACATCCGTACCTTTAGAGCGTGCTACTTCATATGCTAATAGCTGCAATGGAATAGATGCCAATAATGGTGCTGTAAAGAAATCTCCTTGTGGTAATTTTAATATGGCATCTGCATGTTCTGGGCAGTCTTTTTCATCGGCATCGGTCAGCAAAATAACCTTTGCCCCACGGGCTTTTACTTCATAAAGGTTTGAAATCACCTTTTCCAAATGATACTGCTTCGGCGCAATGACAATGACCGGTAGTTGCTCATCGATCAAGGCGATAGGACCATGCTTCATTTCACCTGCTGCATAACCTTCTGCATGGATATATGAAATCTCTTTTAGCTTTAACGCACCTTCTAAAGCCAAGGGATAACAAGGACCACGACCCAAAAATAAAGCCCCATGCACATTGGCGAAAAGCGGAACCAACGGTGTAATTTCATCTGTTTCATTCAACAAATATTGCATGCCTTTCACTGCATCCAAAAATGCCTGATAATGCCCCTGCCATGCATCAGTTTGAATGCAGCCAGCACGCATCGCCAGCTTGATAGAAAACAAAGCCAATACCGTCAACTGTGCTGTATAAGCCTTGGTTGATGCCACACCAATTTCGGGACCTGCACAAAGCCCAATAAAACCACTGGATTCACGCACCAATGAGGAACTCGCCACATTACAAATAGCCAAGGTATAATTCTCAGGTGTTCTTTTTTTAAACAAGCGTAATGCCTCTAAGGTATCTGCTGTTTCCCCAGATTGTGATAAAGTAATCAACCAAGTGTTTTTGCCAATCACAGGGTTTCTATAACGGTATTCAGATGCCACATCTACTTCAACAGGAATCTGTAAATAACGCTCAAGCCAATAACGCGCTGTTAATGCTGAGTGATATGATGTGCCACACGCCACCATCACAATACGCTCTGGTAGGGCTGTTGATTCAATAAAATCAGCATGTTCAAATGCAATATGTGCGCTATCTGCATAAGCATGTATAATATTGGCAACCACACTCGGCTGTTCATGAATCTCTTTCAGCATATAGTGTGCATAGTCGCCCTTACCCACAGTCGAGCCGGTATAAGGCAGCTCTTGCCAGCTATGCTGCACAGCCTTGCCATTACAATCATAAACATGCACGGAATCGTTTTGGATATAACCCCACTCACCTTCATCCAAATACATCACATCTGATGCAAGCCCTGCCACAGCCAAACCATCGGATGCGATATAGTGCCCATGACTGTTACGCGCCAACAACAAAGGGCTGCCTTTGCGAGCAAACCATACTTTATCCGCATCACTTTGCTGCACCACACCGATTGCATAAGCACCCTTTAAACGTGCCAATACCTCCTGCACCGCTGCAAACATCGTCTTTCCTTCTGATAATACCTGCGACAACATCCAAGGAATGACTTCCGTATCAGTATCCGATGCAAAGCTTATGCCTGTTTGTTGTAGCTCTTTGCGTAAAACATCATGGTTTTCAATAATACCATTATGCACCACTGCAACATTAGCACTACAATGAGGGTGCGAATTACGCACTGTCGGTTCGCCATGCGTCGCCCAGCGTGTATGCCCAATACCCAGCAAACCATCATGGCGGTTGTTAAGCAATGCCGCTTCTAAATGGTGAAGCTTGCCTGCCTCTTTTGTACATTCAAACGAAGCGTCATATAATGTACAAATACCCGCACTATCATAACCGCGATATTCCATACTCTTCAGCCCTGCTAATAATTCTACTGCAATAGCTTTAGAGGAAACCCCACCAATAATTCCACACATTAGCTTTTCTCCGGCCTCTTCCAGTCCTTGACATAACGCTGCTCTGGTCGCGCTGATAAGGTTAAACCATCTTTTTGAACCACTTTCGTAATCACACTACCCGCCCCAATGGTTGCGCCATCACCCACCGTCACTGGTGCGATCAATTTTGTGTCCGAACCAATAAATGCACGATCGCCAATCACTGTTTTATGTTTGTTTGCACCATCATAGTTACAAGTGATGGTGCCTGCTCCAATATTACAATCTTGCCCCATCGTTGTATCTCCGATATAGCTCAAGTGGTTCACCTTACTATTTTGACCAATAATTGACTTTTTAATTTCCACAAAATTACCAATCTTCACACCTTCATCTAATTCTGCCTGAGGACGTAAACGCGCATAAGGACCAATATCTGCATGCGCACCAACGTGGGCTTGCTCAAGGTGTGAAAATGCATGAATTTTCACATGATCATCCACCCATGATTGTTTAATAACAGCATAAGGACCAACTTCACAAGCATCACCAACAGCCGTATTAGCAAGCAACTGGCTGCCCGCACGAATGACTGTGTCCATACCGATCTTCACCGATACATCAATACGCACAGTGCTTGGCTGTTCAATGCTCACACCTTCTTTTTCCCAGCCTTCAATCACGCGCTGTTGCAATAGCTCCGTAACATGACGCAGTTGTGTTCTGTCATTCACACCCAGCATCTCATTGGCATCCGCCATCACGACTGCTTCAACCTTGGCACCCTGTTGCAATGCCAACGGTACAATGCTCGGCAAATAATATTCACTCTGCTGATTATTATTGTCTACTTGTTTTAAAAGTTGGAATAAAAGTTTTTGTTTCACACAAAAAATGCCCGAGCTAACTTCATTCAATAAACGCTCAGTATCGCTCGCATCTCGCTCTTCAACAATGGACTCCACCGAACCCTGTTGGTTACGGCATACGCGCCCATAACCTGTTGGTTTATCTACTTTTGCCGACAAAAAAGATATATCTGCACCCGATTGGGCATGTGCTTCTAACAAGCTGGCAAGTGTTACAGTCTGTAATAGCGGTGTATCTGCACAAACAATTAAAACGTTTTCAGCGCTGGCACATACCGCTTCTGCTTGTTGAACAGCATGTCCTGTACCCAATTGTTCCGTCTGCGTAATTGAGCTAACATGGTATGATTTTTCAACCGCCGCATATACCTGCTCACCACCATGCCCTGTTACCAGTGCAATAGCCTGTGGGCATAATGCTTCAATACCTGCCAACACATGACTCAACATACTTTTGCCTAACATATCGTGCAGGACTTTGGGCATGCTAGAGCGCATGCGTTTACCTTGCCCTGCCGCCAGAACAACGACTTGTAAATTGGGATAATGATATTGATTCACAACACACCTCATTCAAAGTTAATATGTATAGCCGTAATCTTTCCCACCATCATAGGCTAAGCAAGAAGAATTTGTTAGGCATAAAAAAAGGCCGCATAAGCGACCTTTTTAAAAAACCCGACAATTTATCACTGTCTTTTAAGATTTATTACTTCTTTCGCTTCCGCAAGAAAGCCAAACGAGCAGTTGCAACTGATAGTTCAGATGCTGCACGCGCATAATCAACATCACCTTGATGTGTATCAACTTCTTCTTGAGCCTTACGCTCAGCTTCCAGTGCAGCAGCTTCATCAACATCTGTTGCACGTTCAGCAGTATCAGCCAAAATAGTAATCATATCAGGCTGGACTTCAATAAACCCACCAGAGATAAACACTTCATCAATCTCTTCACCACGATGAATACGTAATTCACCTGCGGTCAAGGCGCTCAATAACGGCGTATGCTTTGGCATAATACCCAATTCCCCAGCAGCACCAGGAGCTGCTAAAAAATCAGCTTCGCCGCGATACACTTCGCGCTCTGCTGTTGCTACAAGAACTTCAACAGTGGACATTAGGCTTTAGCCGCCATTTTCTCTGCTTTAGCTACAGCCTGGTCAACCGAGCCAATCATGTAGAAAGCTTGCTCTGGCAAGTGATCATATTCACCGGCAAGAATTGCTTTAAAGCCTGCAATCGTATCATCACGTTTACAATAAATGCCAGGTGCGCCAGTAAATACTTCCGCAACATGGAAAGGTTGAGATAAGAAACGTTGCATTTTACGAGCACGTTGCACCAACAACTTATCATCATCGGACAACTCATCCATACCCAAAATAGCAATAATATCTTGCAATTCTTTATAGCGTTGCAATGTCCGCTGAACTTCTTGGGCAACTTCATAATGCTCAATACCAACCACTTTAGGGTCAAGCTGGCGAGATGTTGAATCCAGTGGATCAACCGCTGGATAAATACCCAATTCAGCAATTTGGCGAGACAATACAATCGTTGAATCCAAATGCGCAAACGTTGTAGCAGGAGCAGGATCGGTCAAATCATCCGCAGGCACATAAACAGCCTGAACAGAGGTAATAGAACCAGTCTTCGTAGAAGCAATACGCTCTTGAAGTTTACCCATTTCTTCAGCCAAGTTAGGCTGATAACCCACAGCTGATGGCATACGACCCAATAGTGCAGATACTTCAACACCCGCCAAAGAGTAACGATAGATATTATCAATAAAGATCAATACATCACGGCCTTCTTCACGGAAGTACTCAGCCATAGTCAAGCCAGTCAATGCAACACGCAAACGGTTACCTGGAGGTTCATTCATTTGACCATAAACAAGCGCAACTTTATCCAATACATTGGATTCTTTCATTTCATAATAGAAATCGTTGCCTTCACGGGTACGTTCACCAACACCAGCAAACACAGAGAAACCACCATGTGCTTTGGCGATGTTATTAATCAATTCCATCATGTTAACGGTTTTACCAACACCCGCACCACCAAACAGACCAACTTTACCACCCTTGGCAATCGGGGCCATCAAGTCGATAACTTTGATACCTGTTTCCAAAATTTCAGAAGCCGGAGCCAACTGATCAAAGGCAGGTGCAGAACGATGAATAGTCCAACGCTCTTCAGAAGCAACTTCTTTACCTTCAAAATCAATGCCTTCGCCCAATACATTCATGATACGACCCAAAGTCGCTTGACCAACAGGAACTTTAATAGCTTCGCCAGTATCAGTCACAGCCATGCCACGCTTCAAGCCATCTGTTGAACCCATGGCAATCGTGCGAACAGTGTTGTCACCAACATGCTGCTGCACTTCCATGGTTAAACCCACTTCTTCAATGACCAACGCGTTATAAATCTGTGGCAAATCGCCTGATGTGAAACGAATATCCACAACTGGACCGATGACTTGTACAATATTTCCTGCACTCATGTTATTGACCTCTCAACAATTTCTAAACTCTTTTAGGCCGAAGCCGCAGCGCCTGAACAAATTTCAGCAATTTCTTGCGTAATCGCTGCTTGTCGCGCCTTGTTATATGTAATCTGCAAATCTTTAACAATATCTTTGGCATTATCCGTCGCAGACTTCATAGCAACCATACGCGCTGAATGTTCACATGCTTTGTTTTCCAAAACACCATGATATACCAATGCTTCAATATAACGACGCAAAAGACCGTCCAGTACCACTTGACTATCTGGCTCATACAAATAGTCCCAATATGCTTCTGACTCATCCACATCTGAATCATCACATGGTAACAAACGCATGCTGGCCGGCTCTTGAGTCATGGTATTAACATATTTGCTAAACACCAAGTGAACCTCATCCAAATCACCAGCTAAATACTTATCCATTGCAACTTGCACAACACCCAATATCTCATCTAAAGCTGGGGCATCATTAATATCTTCAACACTAGCTACAATGTTTACACCAAACCTACGCATGGCTTGTGATGCACGGCGACCAATATTCATCACATCGACATCAACTTTCGAAGCTTCCATCACGGCAAAGGCTTTTTTCATGGCATTGGTATTCAAACCACCACAAAGACCTTTATCCGTAGAAATAGCAATCACACCCATACGCTTCACTGCATCACGTTTGGTTAAAAAAGCATGTTTATATTCAGGATGCGCACGCATCAAGTTGTGCACAATGCGTTTAATACCTTCCGCATAAGCGCGCGCTTCTAAAACACGCTCTTGAGCCTTGCGCATTTTTGAGGCCGCAACCATTTCCATGGCTTTGGTAATTTTTGCCGTATTCTGGGTCGCTTTAATCTGACCCCGTATCTCTTTTGCAGAAGCCACTAGCTACTCCTTACCAGGTTGCTGTTGCTTTAAACGCTGCAATAGCCTTATTTAAATCTTCTACAACTTGGTCTGTTAATGCAGGCTTAGCATTCAAGCCTTCCATAAATGATTTATGATCATGACTTAAAAAGCTCAAAAATGCTTTTTCAAAAGCCACTATTTTGTTTACTTCAACATCATCCAAATCACCATTGCCCAAGGCATACAGAATCGCTGTCATTTCAGCCACTGTTTGAGGAGCATTTTCTTCTTGCTTCAATACTTCCATGCCACGTTTACCACGCTCAATCTGAGCGCGTGTTGCAGCATCCAAATCAGAAGCAAACTGAGCAAATGCTGCCAATTCACGGTATTGCGCCAAGTCCAAACGCAAACCACCGCCTACTTTCTTCACAGCTTTGGTTTGAGCCGCTCCACCCACACGGGATACAGACAAACCAACATTCACCGCTGGGCGTTGACCCGAGTTAAACAAACCTGTTTCCAAGAAAATCTGACCGTCAGTAATAGAAATTACGTTGGTAGGAACGAATGCAGAAACATCGCCTTCTTGTGTTTCAATAATTGGCAATGCAGTCAATGAACCTGTTTTACCTTTTACTTCACCTTTGGTGAATTCTTCAACATACACTTCACTTACGCGAGAAGCACGTTCAAGCAAACGAGAATGCAAATAGAACACATCACCAGGATACGCTTCACGACCTGGAGGACGACGAAGAATCAACGAAACCTGACGGTAAGCCCAAGCTTGTTTGGTCAAGTCATCATAAACAATAAGTGCGTCTTCACCACGATCACGGAAATACTCACCCATCGTACAACCTGTGTAAGGTGCAATATATTGTAACGCAGCAGACTCAGATGCCGATGCCGCTACAATAATGGTATTTTCTAATGCGCCATGCTCTTTCAATGTACGAACAACCGTCGCTACAGTAGAAGCCTTTTGACCAACAGCAACATAGATACACGTTACACCAGAATCTTTCTGGTTAATAATCGTATCAATCGCAATCGCTGTCTTACCTGTTTGGCGGTCACCAATAATTAATTCACGTTGACCACGACCTACAGGAATCATTGCATCAATGGACTTGATACCAGTACCCAATGGTTCATCAACTGATTTACGATCAATTACGCCAGGCGCAACTTTTTCAACCACATCGCTACAACTTGCTTTAATTGGACCTAAACCATCAATTGGGCGACCCAAAGCATCAACAACACGGCCTTTTAACTCAGGGCCAGTTGGAACTTCAAAGATGCGACCTGTTGATTTCACTTCATCGCCTTCGCCCAAGTGAATATATTCACCGAAGATTACAGCACCAACACTGTCTTCTTCCAAGTTCAACACCATACCCATGGTATCACCAGGGAATTCCAGCATTTCGCCAGCCATCGCACCAGCCAAGCCATGAATCAATGCTACACCATCAGCAACCGAGACAATGCTACCAACATTTGCATCCGCAGCTGTTGCTTCAAATCCCTTGATTTGCTCTTTAATGATGGAGCTAATTTCCGCTGTATCGAGCTTCATAATAATCAACCTCTGACCTAAACTTTTAAATCCCTAAAACTAAAACCGCTTAGCTTATAATAGCCTTTTTCAAACCATCAAGCCTACCCTTTACAGAGCAATCAATCTTTCGATCGCCAATACGAATCACTACACCACCCAAAATAGATGCATCCTTACTAGCAATAATATTTACTGTTTTGCCAACCGCTGAGGTCAAGCTTCCAGCCAATGATTTCTGCACTGCTGCCGTTAATTTCACTGCTGAGGTCACTTCCGCATCCACCGAGCTTTCAGATTCAGCAACCATCTGATCTACCAAGCATGCAATCTCAGGCAACAAAATAACTTTGTTACGCTCACATAAAATCCCTACCAAACGAGAAACTTCTTTAGCGCCAGCCCCAGAAACAGCCTTACCCAACATATCACATTTCATCGCATCGGGGTATGCAGGTGACTCAAGAATCGCTTTTGCCTCAGCATTAGAAGCAAATGTCGCAGCCTCAAGCAGGGCAGGACGAATATCCACACCTTCTTGAATTAGCTCAAACAATGCAACCGCATAGCGTCGTGAAATCTTAGCCGTACTCATGCCGCATTAAATCCTTGTTTAACTACAGAATCGATAAGCTTGGCATGCTTCTTAGCATCCAATTCTTCGCCAACAATGCGCTCCGCAGCCAAAATTGCGATTTCCGCAACTTCTTCACGTAAAGCTTGCTCCGCACGACTCACTTCTGCAGCCAGCTCTTCCTTGCCTGCATCCATAATGCCCTCAGCTTCAGCACGCGCTTTCTGCACAGCTTCTTCTTTTACTTCCGCAGCACGTTTATCTGCCGCAGCAATAATTTCTTGAGCTTTTACTTTCGCAGCTTCGATCTGCACTGCTGCATCCGCATCAGCTTTGGCTTTAGCTTCCAAGCCAGCGTCAGCTGCTGCCAAACCATCTTCGATCTTTTTCGTGCGTGCTTCCATCGCGTCATTCAATGGTACATACAACATTTTTTTCAATAGCAACAGCATTGTAATAAAAA
>CAYPXU010000069.1:0-8635 GCA_964414875.1 uncultured Zetaproteobacteria bacterium
GTGTTAAGGCTGCGGCAATATATTCGTTACTAGGATAATCGCGCAAAATATTTGAGGTGTCATAAAGAATAAAGGCTGAGAATAACAACACACCCATGCCACTCATGGCTAGTTGCAGCATGCTTGATTCAAAAAAGAAATAATTGGATAGACCGAGTACAATCATGGCAATCAAACCTGTCCAAACAAAACCTTTAAGGAATGAAAAGTCTTTACGAGAAATAAACACATAAGCAGTCAAACCAACAAATGCTGCGGCAGTGGTTAAGAATGCTTGAGCAACCAACATTTCAGATTTTGCAGCGACAAAACCGACCAATGGTGAAATTGCCAAGCCTGTAATAACACCAAAACCCAATAGAGCAGCAAAGTTTAGCCCTGAAATATGACGGACAGCCTGCACGCCAAAAATGCCGCCAATCATCAAGCCTAACATCATCCATGGGTGCTCTTGTGGAAAAGCCAAGCCCATAGAGAAATAAGCGCCAGCACTGCCTGCGGCAATGCAGAGGGCAAGCATGCCGTATGTTTTGCCTAAAAAATCAATCCGGTCATCGGCTAAATTAGCGGATGAGGCAGTTAACGTTGATGTATTCATAAGCTTTGTGCTCCTTGGTATAGTAAGTCGATACAGTGTAGAGGATAGGGCGGCGCGTCAACGCCTTATTTTTGGTTTGTCATCAACAATTTCAGCTTCAAGCACCACTTCTTTGGGAGGGCTGGTGGGGAATAGGGCAATTCTTTTAATAAGTAATTCTCGAATTGCTGGAATAAGTAATAAAAAACCAAGGCTATCGGTAATCAAGCCTGGCAAGAATAATAATAGCCCAGCAATGACCAGAAGTATGCCATGTAAGGCATGTTTTGCAGGCAATGTGCCTTCTTGAGCCATTTGTTGTTGTGCCGAAAGTAATGTGCGAATGCCTTGAATGCGGATCAGAATGCCACCTAAGGCAGCTGTGAATAAACAAAGAGCGATGGTCGCAATACCACCAATGCCAGAGCCCACTTCAATAAGCACATAGAGTTCAAGCAGGGGCACAGCAATGAATAAAAAGAAGATAGTTTTGATTAGCATGGGGTTAGTTATGGGGCTTATGCATACAGAATACAAGGGCTAGTGGTATTTTTTGTTTATAAGCTTGCTCAATCGCAAGTGGTATTTAATACTTGCAGCTATGATTCGGTATTTCTTTGTTATATTACTATTAGGTTTATTGCCTAGCTGCGCCACAGTGCAAAATGATTATGATCCATTGGTTCAGCTTAACCGTGGCACAGAATCGTTTAATACGGTTGTGGATAAAGTCAGTCTGAAGCCTATAGCAAAAGGTTATCAGGTTGTGACCAGTAAAAACGTACGGGGCATGGTTTCAAATTTTTATGATAATGCAACGTATCTAAATACAGTTGTGAATGATTTTTTGCAGGGTAAGGGGCAGCAAGGTTTTGAGGATTTTGCTCGCTTTATTATTAACTCTACGATTGGTATTGCAGGGTTAGCAGATGCTGCGACCTCTATCGGTTTGGAAAAGCATGATGAAGATTTTGGTCAGACGCTGGCTGTATGGGGTGCCAATCAAGGTGCATATATTGTATATCCATTCCTAGGTCCTAACTCGCTACGTAATACACCTGGGTTTATTACTGAAACAGCAACAGACCCATTATTTTGGGCGGCTTTTGTCGTAGCCCCACAAGTCACGATTCCTTTCACAGTATTAAAGTATATTGATAAGCGCTCTCGTTTGATGGAGGCCTCGGATATGCGAGATGAATTAGCTTTGGATCCGTATTTGTTTACGCGTGAGGCATGGCGGCAGAGTCGAGAATACAAAATCTATGATGGTAACCCACCTGCGAGTAATACGGCTGATGGTGGAGATGACTGGGGCGATGACGCTTTTGGTGATTAGTCTTCTTTTAAACCTTACTGGAACGGTGACGCAACAAATGATCAGCTAAAACCAATGCCAACATCGCTTCTGCAATGGGTACTGCGCGGATACCAACGCATGGATCATGGCGACCTTTGGTAATAATTTCAGTGTCTTTGCCATAAATATCAATAGTCGGACGCGGTGTTAAAATAGAAGAGGTCGGTTTGAGTGCCATGCGAGCATGAATGGTGTCACCATTGGAAATGCCGCCCAAAATACCACCGGCATGATTACTTTGAAATCCAGACTGGCGAATAGCATCGCCAAATTCTGAGCCTTTGGTTTCAACACACGCAAAACCATCGCCGATTTCAACACCTTTCACGGCTGGAATTGACATCATCGACTTGGCAATATCAGCATCCAAGCGATCAAAGATAGGTTCGCCCAAGCCAGGGTGCATGCCATGGGCTTGAACTGTGACAGATGCACCAATGGAATCGCCCTGTTTACGCAGAGCATCCATAAATTCAGCCATATTTGCAGCGGCTTGCGCATCAGGGCAGAAAAATGGGTTATTGGTAATTTCATCGGCATTAAATTTACTTGGATCAGCTTTGTGAGGGCCAATTTGATCTACCCAGCCGATAATGTTGATGCCAACGGTGCTTAGTAACTGTTTGGCAACTGCGCCAGCCGCTACACGAACAGCAGTTTCTCGTGCCGAGGAGCGTCCGCCACCACGATAATCTCGTCGTCCATACTTCTCAAAATAGGTAAAATCAGCATGGCCAGGGCGAAACTTATCTTTGATGTCGGAATAATCTTTGCTGCGCTGATCGGTATTGCGAATTAGCAAGGCAATAGGGCAACCTGTGGTGATGCCTTCAAATACGCCTGAAAGAATTTCTACTTCATCGGCTTCACGGCGTTGGGTGGTATATTTGGATTGCCCTGGTTTACGGCGGTCTAAGTCCGGCTGAATATCGGACTCAGATAGCTTGATGCCAGCAGGGCAGCCATCAACAATGGCGACGAGTGCCGCACCGTGGGATTCACCTGCAGTTGAAATACGAAAAATATCGCCGAAACTAGAACCTGACATAAAAGAAAACCTTATTCGATACCAGGATCGCCAGCACCAACATGGAAACCAGCATCAACATAATGCACTTCCCCTGATACGCCAGAAGCCATGTCTGAAAGCAAATAGGCGGTAGTATTACCAACTTCTACTTGTGAAACGTTGCGACCCAACATGGAACCACGGGCGCTTTTTTCCATGAGTTTACGGAAATCACCCACAGCAGATGCTGCCAATGTGCGAATCGGTCCTGCAGATAGAGCGTTAACACGAATGCCTTGTGTACCCAAATCTTGTGCTAAATAACGTGTTGAAGCTTCAAGTGCCGCTTTAGCAACACCCATCATGCCATAACCAGGCACGGCACGTTCAGCTCCCAGGTAAGTCATGGTTACCATACTGCCACCTTCTTTCATCAATGGTGCAGCACGTTGAGCGCAGGCAATAAATGAGTAAGCAGAAATATCCAAAGCTAGTTGGAAATCAGCGCGTGTGGCATGAGAAAAAGGGTTGCGTAAAGCATCTTTGTTGGCAAATGCAATGGAATGTACGATAAAATCAATCTCGCCCCATTGTTCTTTCACCTTGGCAAAGAAAGCGTCTAACTGTGCATCATCACTAACATCCAAAGATTCAACAAAGCTTGCATCAACTTTCTCAGCAAGAGGTCGTACGCGCTTTTCCAGTTGTTCACCGAGGTAATTGAAACCAAGCTCTGCGCCTTCACGTCTACAAGCTTGTGCCACACCCCAAGCGATGGATTTATCGTTGGCTAGACCAAGAATTAAACCTTTTTTACCGTCCAGAATCCCCATGATTTGTAACCCCTATCCTAAAGCATATAAAAATAATTTCGGACATCTTAACAGCGCGATGAGGAAAGCGCACGCAGATGACGTTTTAATTGCGAAGTTGACCATGAATTGCTTGCTCCATAAGCCTGTTTCTCCCAATTTTTAATGAGTTCATGCCACATATTAACATCAATATTATTGGGAATTGGCAGCTGCCGCAAAGGCATGGATGGATGACGAATGATATGATGTTTTTTCAGCCATCTGTCCCATATGCGCTGCTGTATGATTGGGGAGCGACTAAACCATGTGATTGAACGTAGTTGTTTGCGCAAACGCATGCTTAAAAAGATGATGAACATACTAAAAAATGCCCAAGCAGCCACTTTTTTCAACTCCGTGATGAGGTGTTGTAATAATTGTTCACGATCGTTGTCTTGAAACTCCAATATATAGCGATACCAACTCAGCTTTACAGTCTCCCAGACCGCATCGAACTTTGGAAATTGCACACCAGACAATTGCCAGCGTGATGCAGGGGTTGGATCCATGCGCTGCCATTGCCCGTGTTGCCAGACTTCTACCCAGCTGTGGGCATGCTGCTGCCTTAGCACTAGAAAGTGCCCCACTTCATTCCATTCGCCACCATAATAACCGTTAATCACCCGTGATGGCATGCCCAATTCTCTGGCGGCAAGTGCCAGTGTGGTGGCATATAATTCGCAATGCCCGCGTTTGTTTTTTAGAAAAGATGCCAAAGGTTGTTGTGCATCAATCGGTGCATGTAAATCATAGGTCCAGCTTTGCAATTCTTGCATGAGCATATTCAGTGGTTGGCTAGCGGTGCTTCTTGTTGATGTTGTCTTTTTGATCCAAGCCTTTAAAGCCTTGGGAATTACACTTGTATCAGATTCGGAAGGCATAGGTATTTGTTCGGATAAATAGCTCTCTGTTGGATGAAAAATAGGCGAATTTGATAGTGCATCAACTTTCATGCTCAGGCGTAGACGACGTGTTGGAGCTTTGCTAAAACGAAGCTGGCCCAAATCATCAAGTTTTGCCTGATGATCATAGTTTTCAATGCTGCTTAGACCATCGGGCAGCAGTATATATGGATGATCAGATGCTTCACGAAAGACGGCGATGGCATAACCTGAGTCAGATGCCTTAGAGAAGGTGATATTTTCTGTAGCTGCCCATGTTTTTACTGTTTTATGAGGGCGTTGCTGCCAACCATGATTGGCATATTGGCTCAATGTTACACCGCGCCAATAGCGACCAAGTGTTTGCCTTTGAAACTTATCTATATTGCCATCGACGGGTTCAGCACGCAATACCACCGTAGCATCAAGATCGCGGGCAAAATCACCCAACTGCACACGATCTGAAAAGCCTGTGGTTGCTTTGCGTGGTTGGGTAGGTTGTAATTTGCTTTGCACATCAAAGCGTGGCAATGCGATAAACATCAATAATGCTATGAGCAACATCACCAATGTGCTTCGCAAGTCGTAGGATATTGTGTGAATGGGTAAATCGCCGCCTGGTTGTTGTAATCCATACAGGCAAATCGCCGAGCGCCATGTGAACCACATTAATGCCAGCAACGGAATAGCATAAAGCACGGAATCAGTGAGCACGGCACCAGCAAGCATTAAAAATAGACCAGTAAGCATGCGATGCAAATGATTGCGTGGTGTGGCGGCTTCAACGATGACAGCCAAAGCAAGAATAAGCAGAAAATCTGTAAATGCGACAACCCACGCACGCCCTAAAATAAGCTCAAGCCCGACCCATAAAAAGCCGAACCAACCAATAAAGCTGGCTTGCATTTCACTTAAAGAAAAGCGTGTGCCTATATGCCAACGCATGAGGGCTGCGATGGTTGGTAGGCTCCAATATAACGGGCTAACAAAATCAGATAAAGCCAAAGCGGCAACGCCTGAAATCAATACGCCAAGGGTCATGCGTTCGGCATTGGCTGCGGATGATGAGATAGCCTGATTCATGTTGGCTCAAGCAAAGAAAGTAAGGTGTATGCACTTTCTTTGGAAGTAGACTGTTTAGAAGAAAGCTGTTTGGGAGGTATGTGTTCGGGTTTGGCGGCAGCAATGGCATGAATCGCGGCTTGCAAGGCTTGCGGTTTGGAGCAATCAAAGTCTTGCTGACCAA
Source organism: uncultured Zetaproteobacteria bacterium (assembly GCA_964414875.1). GTDB lineage: Bacteria > Pseudomonadota > Zetaproteobacteria > Mariprofundales > Mariprofundaceae. Next base: position 5,928 of record CAYPXU010000069.1, read on the forward strand.
TATTTAGATGAATACTTGTGGATATACTTTGCTTGTTTAAAGTTTGAATTTGAAGCCAATGCCAAGTTTTCCCAAGCAAGTCTTCAAATTCAGCGAGGTTCTCATTGTTATTGGCGAGGAGCTTGGGTAATCGCAAATCGACACACAAATGCGCTTCTTCAGCTTGCTGCTCATATCGTGAAAAATGTTTGATGCGCCATGACGCTGGTTCAAACGTAGATTTACGCCAATGGATGCGTGAGGGCGAATCACCCACAGCATAGGCACGTAAATCATGATATTCATCACCTTCCAGTAGTGGATTGGCTTGATCCTGTCCTATGCTTTGTGGTTTATGTTGTGATGCAGACCATGTGATAGGCTTGGGCAATACAACCCATAATGCAGGGTCTTGGCGTTGGTATGTAAGCTCCCATAATCCTAAGGGTGCAGATGTTTTTAAATGCTGCTTTTCTAATTTTCTATATTGGCGTGTATTGGGGATGAGTTGCCCTGTGAGCAATGATCTATCGGCACTTAAACGAGCATGTAACTGTATAGCTGTATCTGCCCATGCAATATGCACCAATGCCGATGTTTTTTGTGTATATTCGATATTCTGGCGTAAAATAAACGCTTCGCCTTGCTGTATATAGTCAGGTAAAAATTCACCGAATTTGGGGCAATGACGTAATGTTTGTATGCCTTGCCATAGTGCGGCAATGGCAATCGCAGAAAGCATCGCACCGCATAAATATAAGAGATTATTACCAGAATAGAGTGCTGCAGCCCAAAGTCCAAATAACGAGAAAAACATCAATACCCCAGCTCGGGTCATGCCAATATGCCAAAAGCGACCGATGGGAATGTGTATGGCAACCAGCCCATCGAGCAGACGTAAAAGCCACGGTGGTAGCCTTAAATCAGAAGGATCATAGGCCATTAGGCAGGTACAGCCACCTGTTCCAAAAGACTTTGCATGGCAGCTTCAATATTTCCAGCCGCCACAACACGGTGGCTCAAGCATGGCAGCCAAACAGCCTGCACATCTGCAGCACTGACATAATCCTGCCCATTAAGCCAAGCATGGGCTTTGGCAGCGATGAGTAGATCATGCCCAGCACGTGGTGAGATGCCTTGTATCAGCCATTTGCCGTTACGGCTCTCAGCCAGTAACTTCAACACATAGTCCATCAGTACATCACTGCTAGGGATGGCATGAATCGCTTGCCGTGCTTGTACAATATCTTGCCATGATGTGATGGCTTGAAAGCTTGCTAATTGTGACCTTCCTGCTTCTCCAAGCAGTAATTTTCGTTCGGCTTGTGCGTCAGGGTAACCCAAAGAAATGCGCATAAAAAAGCGATCCAGTTGCGATTCAGGTAAAGGGAATGTACCCAGGTGTTCGAGTGGGTTTTGTGTGGCAATCACAAAAAATGGCTCAGGCAAAATATGGGTTTTACGCTCAATGGTCACTTGCCCTTCTGCCATCGCTTCGAGCAATGCTGATTGTGCTTTGGGGGTGGCGCGGTTGATTTCATCTGCCAGTACAATGTGATGAAAAATTGGTCCCGCATGAAAGGTGAACTGCTTTTCAAGCGGGTCGAAAATTTCGACACCAACAATATCTGCGGGCAACAAATCTGCGGTGAATTGTACGCGCCCGAAATCCGAATGCAGGCTGGCAGCAAGTGCTTGTGCCAGTGTGGTTTTCCCTACACCCGGTATATCTTCAATTAAAAGGTGACCGCCACCAAGCAGGCAAATAATCAATTGGCGAATAGCAGTTTCTTTGCCGCTTAAGGCTCGAGCCAGCTGCGTCTCTAATGCTTGAATATTGTGTTGTATATTAGATAAAATGGGCATTTAGCCTTCCTTGCTGCTTAAAATTGCAGTCATACCTTCTTTAAAGCTGGGGTAATGAAGTCTGGGCAACAGCTCTTCATGCAGGCGCTTATTGCAGATACGTTTGTTGTCGCTGAAAAATGATAAAGCTGTCGCAGAAAGTTGTATTTTGCCCTCTTCGGGGGTGAGAATGCTCGGAGCTGGTGCAGCGAGCATGGCAGCGACTTGCTGTACATAATCAGCATGAGGAAGTGGTAAATCATCGGCAATATTGAGGATTCTTCCATTGCATGGTGATTGCATGGCAGCGATGATCGTTGCAACAATATCATCAACATGAATACGGCTAGAATAATGTGGAGGGTTCCATTGCACGGCTTTATAATCACCTGCCATTAAGCGAGATATAATATTGCGCTCTGCGCCATAAATACCTGCCAGTCGAAACACCTCGGCGGGTAGCCCAGAACCCAGCCATGCTTGTTCAGCTTTTAAACGCTCGATACCGCGTGGACTAGAAGGTTGGCAGTTATAAGATTCATCCACCCATGCACCATCCGCATCGCCATATACCCCAGTGGTCGATAAATAGCCTGCCCATTCAAGATGTTGCAATTTAGGCGTTAATATCGATAACCACTGTGTTTGTGATGCAAACATGGCGTTGTCTGCACGTGTTAAAGGGATGGAATCAATGATATGGGTGGTTTGTGCCAGTATATCATTGGAAATATCAGCTGGTGATGCAATGATGATTGGGTTTATGTCATTCTTTTGCAGTGTTTGTGCATGCTCTTTGTTGCGTGTAGTGCCAGATACATGGAAGCCTAGCTTTAAACAGGCTTTGGCGAGTTTTGTGCCAACATAACCACAGCCGAGAATGA
>CAYPXU010000070.1:0-8610 GCA_964414875.1 uncultured Zetaproteobacteria bacterium
TGCTGTTTGACGCCCATAAACCCAATTTTATGATGGGTGCTGAATAGTTACAAAAGGATCATACTCTCCTCTCCCCAGAAAACTCAGATCTCAAGCTATTGAAGTTCAAAAACAATAAAAAAGCAAACATTACATAGGTAATTTCACTTTATTTCTTGCAGTAATTGAAGCATTTCCCGCTTCGCTGTCACAGGCTTATTACACTGAAAGTTCTTACAAACATAAGCCGTGACCTGGTGCTTTATCGGCACTTGGAATTTGATAAAGGGAATCAATTTCATACTGGGTTCATCCCGCCAAAGTACTACGGCATAAGGTAAATACTGCTGATTTAATGCCTTTTTCATAACCTTGGCTTGTGAACTATTTTTGTCGCCAGCCAAAACAACTTCAATGCTATCGCCTTCTGCATAAACGTATGCTGAAAGCAGATGTATCACACCTACAGGGGCTTGTCTAAGCAACGTAGAAAAAGCCTTGAAAATTTCACCTGCGGTTACTTCAAGCTGACTGGAACTACTCATACGCGCCAAACGCAACATATTGGATGCCGCAACAGCATTTCCTGATGGCAATGCGCCATCCCATGCTTCCATCGGTCTCACCAACAGTTCTTCAGCATCATGGGCTGTAAGATATAAACCACCCGATTCGGATGCGAAACGTGTGAGCATATCGTTGTTTAGATTCAGTGCGGCTTGCAAATATTTCGCATCAAAGGATGTTTCATACAATTCAATCAGACCCCAAACAAAAAATGCATAATCATCCAAATGCCCTGTGATGCCAGCATCTCCATGACGATAACGATGCAATAAATGCCCTTGTTTATCGTGCATGGTTTGCAATAAAAAATCTGCGCAGTCTTGCGCTGCCTGCAAATATTTCGGTTCATCCAAAACGCAGGATGCCTTGGCAAGCGCGGCTACCATCAAACCATTCCAATCGGTTAAAATTTTATCATCAAGGAATGGGTGGATGCGTTTTTCACGCTCTTTAAATAATTTAACTCGTATGGATTCAATATCTTTAGCCAAGCCTGCATCGGTCCATGTCGAGAGATGTGGAATGTTTTTGCCAGTCATTTGTCCAGTGGCTTCATCGTGAAAATTACCTTTTTTTGATAATAAAAACGTTTTTTCAATCTTTTCTGCACTTTTCTTGCCTAAAAGTTGCTCAATTTCACTTGTTTTCCATACATAAAACTTACCTTCTACCCCTTCAGAATCCGCATCTTCTGCCGAATAAAAACCACCTGTTTTATCGCGCATATCGCGTAATACGTATTCGGCGATTTCACGCACCACGATGGCATGACGCGCATGCCCGGTTAGCTGATAAGCCTCCGTATATGCCATCATCAACATAGCTTGGTCATACAACATTTTCTCAAAATGTGGTAATAGCCATTCAGCATCGGTTGAGTAACGGTGAAAACCAAAACCTATTTGATCAAATAGGCCGCCAGCACGCATGCCATCAAGGGTTTTCTCAACCATCAACAAGCTTTTATCATCTTGGTTTTTTTGGGCTTGGCGCAGTAAAAATAACAATTTATGCGGGCTTGGAAATTTCGGTGCACCACCAAAGCCACCATGTTCCGCATCAAAACTCTCTTTTAAATCATGCACGGCTTTTTTCGCCAGTGCTGCAACATTCATATCGCCAGGTGTGGACTGCTCACCACTACGTGTAGCCAAAAGCTCTGTTATCTTGTCTGCCGACTGCTCTAATTTCTCACGGTCTTGCTGCCAAAGCTCATGAACCTTGGCAGATAAATCCAACATACCCACACGCCCATTTCGACTATATTTGGGGATATATGTAGCTACATAAAAAGGCTTTTTATCTGGTGTCATCAGGATATTTAACGGCCAACCACCCGAACCATTCATCATCTGAGCAACCTGCATATACACCTGATCAATATCAGGACGCTCTTCTCTATCCACCTTGATAGAAATAAACGTTTGATTCATCGCCGCAGCCACTTCCTCATCTTCAAAGTCTTCTTTCTCCATCACATGGCACCAATGGCAGGTGGCATAACCAATGGAAAGAAAGATTGGTTTATTTTCTTTTTTTGCTTTGGCAAAAGCTTCTTCACCCCATGGATACCAATGCACAGGGTTATGCGCATGTTGTTGTAAATAAGGGCTGGCTTCATTGATTAACGCATTGGTATATTTATTCATAAAACTTTCCTCTGCCGCCACCAAATGTGGGAGGAATATCCATAGTACGATAATAAAAGTACGCAACATCTTGGTTTCTCCATCCCGTCGTAGTGTGGAAAATGAATGTATAGTAATGAAGCAGGCTTTCAAGCGCTTCCATAAAAAGGGCTTAAAATAGAGGTCGTCAGCCAAAAGGTTTAATCATCACAACATGTTAGCTCTGGCTGCAAAGTCGCATGTTCTATATTTTGTTGTTTGAGTGTTTCGAGTAATAATGGCAACAAATCAGGCCACTGTTCCATATCATTCACCTGAATGTGAGCCGAAACGGATAGCTTTCCAATGGGTAAACGCCATAGATGAATATGATGCATGCCCACAACGCCTTCAACAGCTTGTATCGCTTGCATCACTGCATCACAATCCAATTCTTTTGGTACAGCTTCCATCAATTCCAAGGTTGTTTCACGCACCAATCGCCAACCTCCCCATGCCAAAATGATTGCCACCAGAAATGACAATAATGGATCAATAAGCATCCAACCTGTTAATAAAATCACAATACCAGCAGTGATTGCGGCAACGGATCCCAAAGCATCACCTAACACATGCCAATACACAGCCCGCGTATTAATATCATGGCTACCATGCAACCAACGCATAATAATAAGGTTAATCAACAATCCAATACCAGCAATCCATATCAGCAAAGAACCTTGAACCACGGGGGGATTGGATAGCCGGCCAACAGCCTCCCATATAATCCAAGCACTCAGAAACCATAAAGCCATACCATTAAATTGTGCCGCCAATACTTTGGCTCGACCGTAACCATAGGTCATTTGAGCATGCGCAGGGCGTGCAGCAATGGCTCGGGCTAACATCGCCAAAGCCAAAGCCGCAACATCCGACATCATGTGTCCTGCATCAGCCAACAATGCGAGTGAGTTAGCCATAAGCCCGCCAACCAGCTCCACCACAGCAAAAACTGCGGTTAACCAGAATGCAGCGTTCAGTGAATGGTGATGATTAGCGTGACTCATGAATAAACACCCTCGTTTTTATCTTGAATCCTTTATTTTATTGCTGCTAAAGCGTGCATACAAACACGGTAAAACAAACAGTGTTAATAATGTCGAAGATACAAGTCCGCCAACAACCACCGTTGCCAAAGGTTTCTGAATCTCTGAACCAATACCTGTCGCCAGAAGCAAAGGTACAAGCCCCAAGCCCGCAATCATCGCTGTCATCAACACAGGTCTTAAACGACTCTCTGCACCATTGCAAATCGCTTCATCCATATTCCAACTATCCTCAATATGTCGATTAATGGCATCCACCAATACCACGCCATTAAGCACCGCGACCCCAAATAGCGCAATAAAACCAATGCTGGATGGCACAGATAAATACTGACCTGATGCCCACAACGCCAAGATTCCGCCAATCAATGCCATCGGTACATTGAGCATAATCAAGGTTGCTTGTCCCATCGAATGAAACATAAAATAAAGCAGAATAAAGATCATCAATAATGAAAGCGGCACAACAATCATCAATTTGGCTTGCGCCCGTTGCTGATTTTCAAACTGACCACCAAAGACCACGGTATAACCTGCTGGTAAATCAATTTCATCTTGGATACGTTGATCCAACTCCGCTACCAACGAACCCATATCCCTATCTTCCACATTACTTTGAATGACCACGCGACGTTGTACATCATCACGTTTAATCATCGGTGGTCCTTGCTCGACAGCAATAGAGGCGACATCTTCAAGACGTACCCAAGCACCATCAGGCGCTTGCAGGATAAGGCTGCCAATAGATTCAGCGCTATCACGGAAACCTTTCGCCAAACGCACATAGATATTATAGCGCTCATTGCCAGAGATGACCTGCCCTGCATTTGCACCGCCAATGGCATCTGCGACCAAGCTCATTACATCATCAACAGGAATCCCATAACGATCCAACTTATCGCGATCTGGACGAACCACCAATTGTGCCTCGCCTTCAATTTGCTCCATCGCCACATCGCGTGTGCCTTCAACGCTTTTGGTTAACGTCTCAATTTTCTTACCCATGGTAGCCAATACTTTGAGGTCAGGGCCAAATAGTTTGATTGCCAAAGCCGCTTTCACACCCGATATCAACTCATCCACACGCATGGCAATAGGTTGGGTAAATGCCACCAAAATACCTGGCACTACTTCCATTTGTTCACGCATCAGTTTTTGTATAGCGGGTCTATCACTCGCACTCGTCCATTCAGATACTGATTTTAACCCTACAAACAGTTCCACATTGGACACAGGTTCTGGATCTCCACCAATTTCTGCACGCCCAACACGGGCTGATACATAGGTTACCTCAGGAAAGTTCTCAATTAATACCCTTTCCAACTTCTCACCTATATCTTTGGCATACGATAAGGATGACGAAGGTGCCAAAGTCACACGAATAGCCAAGGTTCCTTCTTCCAATTCAGGTACAAATTCGGTGCCCAAAAATGGCACTATGGCAATGGTCGATACAAAAGCTATGGCTGCACCAGCGATGACTTTTTTGCGTGCATTCAAAGCTGAACGCAGCAAGCTATGATAAGCTCTTGCAATCGGAGCCAATACAGGGCTCTCTTTATGCACAATGCCTTTGGTAAACACATATGTTGCCAATACAGGCATAATAAATATTGCCACCAACAACGATGCAAACATGGCAAAACAAATCGACAGTGCCATCGGCGTAAACATCTTGCCTTCAACACCTTCTAACGCGAACAACGGCGTGAATACCAATAAAATAATCAGTACCGCAAACAATACTGGTCTTACAACCTCTTTGGAGGCTTCGCTAATTCGCAAAGCAATACCATGGTCACCAGGTTTAACCTTTTCCAAATGTTTATAGATATTCTCAACCATGACCACCGAACCATCCACCATCATACCAATGGCAATCGCTAACCCACCCAAACTCATCAGGTTCGCCGAAATACCATAATGCTGCATCACTGCCAATGCTGATAACACCGAAATAGGCACGGATAACAATACCAATGTAGCAGCACGCACATTCATCAGAAACAAAAATAAAACGATGATAATCAGCACAAACGCTTCGAGCAGTGCTTTTTCCACCGTCCAAACAGCCTTATCAATCAACTCGGATTGATCATAAAACGGCTGAATCGTCACCCCTTTAGGCATCGACTTTTGCACAATTTTCAAGCGATCTTTCACATCATCAATGGTGTTTTTTGTATTGGCACCAAAGCGCTTCAAAACAATACCAACCACCACTTCACCAAGCTGATTGATACTGCCATCAGCGGCACGTTCGGTCATCGTCACAGAGCCTTGGCGAATTTCGCCACCAAATACAACTGTTGCCACATCCCGCACACGAATAGATGTGCCATTGACTGTTTTCACAGGAATCGCCGCAATGGCAGTCAGCCCATCGTTACCACCAGGAACCCAGCCAACACCACGAATCACCAGCTGCTCATCGCCCTGCGGCAAATACCAACCACCCGCATTACGATTATTTGCTTCAATAGCCTTAACCACATCGGACACATGTAAATTATAAGAGAGCAATTGTTCAGCATTAAGTTGTACCTGATATTGACGCACCTCACCACCGTAGGAGAGAATATCGGTGACACCTTCCACTGGCATCAACATCAATTTTACCACCCAATCATTCAAAGCTCTGAGTGTGAGCGCATTATAACCTGCTTCAGGAGCTGCTTTGATAATATACTGAAACACCTGACCAAGCCCCGATGTGTTGGGACCAACTTTCGGTGTGCCTGCCCAAGCTGGAACCGTTTGCGCTGCATCTTGCAGCTTTTGGAATACCAACTGTCTGGCAAAATAAATATCTGTGCCTTCTTTAAATACTACCGTAATCACAGATAAACCTGTTTTGGAAATGGAACGTACTTCTTCAACATCTGGCAACGAATACATCACCGCTTCAATGGGATAAGTAATAATCTGTTCAACCTCTTCAGAGGCCAAACCTTGTGCTTCAGTATTAATTTGCACTTGTACATTGGTCACATCAGGAAAAGCATCAAGGTTCAGTTTAGGCACAACAAATAGCGCATAGACCATAGAACCAATCAGTAACATAAGGATTAGTAAGCGGTTATTTACCGCTATATCAATGAGTTTAGACATAGTGCTTACCTCAATGGTTGTGTACTTCAAAACCAGCTTTCGCTAATTCCGAAGCAAGCACAAATGAGCCCTGCACAACAACCATTTCGCCTTCTTTCACACCTTTAAGGATGCTAACAAGCCCCATATTGGACTTATTAATTTCCACTTCTCTGCGTTCAAAATGTCCAGGTTCTTCTTCAACAAAAACAATCAACTCACTACCCTGACGTTGAATAGCTTGTTCCGTAATCAATAGCGATTTTTTACCTGTGCTTGTAGCAATTTCTGCATTGACAAACATGCCAGGGTGAAGCGAATCATCGTTATTTTGGATGCTCAAACGTACACCCGCAGTCCTTGTAATAGGATCCAACTGATGGTGAATATTGATGACCTTACCTTGATAATGTGCTGTCGTTCCTTTCGGTGTAACCGATGCCAATTGCCCAATTTTTATATCAGACAATGCACTTTCAGGTATTTTCACTTCAACCCAAACATGCGATTCATCCGCCACCTGCATCAACTGACTACCTGCCGCAAAGTGTTGCCCTATACGAAAATTATCCGCTACAACCGTACCTGCATGCGGAGCCCGCAGGATTAACAATCCATATTCCTTCTGCTTGATTAAACCTGAAATATCACGTTTATTTAAACCATACGAAAATAGTGTGGCTTTTGCTGCCGATAAATTAGCTTGCATGATTTGGTAGGTGCTTTCTGCTTGTTGCAAACGCGCCTGAGAAACAATCTTTTGCTCGGCAAGTGCTTGCAAACGCGTTATTTCTTGTTTACTCCTATGATGCTCTGCTTGAGCCTTCAAATAGTTGGCTTCGGCTTGTGCAAGCGCGGTACTATTCAAGGTGAGCAGTTTTGTGCCTTTTTTCACCTGGTCACCCAAACGTACATATCGCTTATGCACAACGCCATCAACCAAGGTGGTGATATCAGCCAATGCATAACCATTAAAAGCCACCGTGCCAGGAGCATTGATAGCTTGTAGTTCAGCCCGTATTTGTAATGTTTCGGTTATAATACCTGCCTGTTTTATTTGGGCTGGTGACAATTTGATTAGCCCTCCTTCTTCGTGACCACCATGACCTGCTGTTGCATGACCATGTTCACCTGCCATTAGTGGCTGGCTTAGCAAAAGTAATGCTGTTGTAATCAATATATTTACTATTTTCATGTTTGAGTTCCTTTAAGAATATATTCAGGGTGACCAAGCACCTCAGCTAGGCGAATACGAGCCATCCAAGCCTGTTTGATCATTTCAAGTGCCGTGATTTGAGCGTTTAACCCTTGGTTGATATGAATCACCAATGCTTCCAAATCAAGTTCACCCGCGTTATACGATTTTTGAGCCAGAATAATGGTGTTCTTTGCATTTTTCTGCATATCACTTCTTATCATATTGGATAAGGCTTGTATGGCATTGTGATGGTTATCAAGTGCGCTTTGCACTTCATAGCGCAATTGCTGTTTGGACCAACTAAGCCCCATGTTTACACGTTCCTTTTCAGCCAGCGCGGCACGGTAAGCACCCTTGTGACTATTGAGCACTGGAAATGGAATGGTCAGACCTAATAAAACAAGCTGCTCACCTGCTTCACGAGCCACCATCGCATTAAAGGTCACATCTGGAATGCGTGTTGCACTTGCCAAATCTGCTTGCGCATTGGACTGATCCAGTTTTGATTGCAATACCAAAAAATCAGGACGTGATGCAAGTGCTACGTTGTAAGCATCTGCTGGTGGTTGCCAATTCAATGATAATTCAGGTAATTCTAAAGCAGTCATATTTGAATCTGAAACCTTGCCCAAAGCAACCAAATAGCGTTGAGTGCTCTTGGTTAACAACTGCTTGGCAATCGTGGTGGCATTCAAAGCAGAGGTATAGGCTGATTGCGCAAGGTTGGCATCCAACTGACTGGACTCACCCAACTCCAATTGCCTTGCAACAGCATGACTAACTTTATCCAACACATTACTTTGCTGAGTACGTAAATCATACAACTGACCTGCAAAATAAAGTGTAATATAAGCCCTTGATGCTTCAATCAGCAATCGCTGTTGTGTGGCTTCTCTGTTTTGTGAGGATGCATTCAAAGCTGCTTGCGCTGATTGCTCTCTAAGCCCTTGTTTGCCACCCAACTCGATACCTTGAGACAACGTAATGTAATAATCATTGCTTGTACCACCGCCATTTAAGCGACGGCGTTGTGGCTCCAATGAAAGCTCTGGATTATAAGCAT
>CAYPXU010000071.1:0-8580 GCA_964414875.1 uncultured Zetaproteobacteria bacterium
GTCAAGAACTATTATGCTGAATAGTTACAGTATTAATTAGTTAAAGTGTTGTTTTCCATGACTATTTTATGATTTTTCATCAAAGTATTTACAGGGGTTTTAATGCGATTGCCCTGACAAGGGCGGTGTTCGATATTGTTGCCTCCCGAGCATCGGCAGAGATTGAGCGGTTACACACAGAAAAAAAACTAAAACAGCATCTTAAAGAAGCTGAAGAAATGCGTCAGTCGATGCTTTTCATGTTGGAGGATTTAAACGAGAGCAGTTCTAGGATTGAGAGAGCTAAGCAGGACTGGGAACAAACATTTGATGCGGTGACCGATCCAATTTTACTGCATGATTCTGATGGCAATATTGTACGAGTAAACCGTGCTTATGCTGGGTGTGCAGGCCTGCCAATGCAGGAGATTATAGGTTTGCCCTACTGGCAGGTATTTCCCAAGCGGGTGGGGCCACTCGAAAGCTGCTTGCATGCTTCGAAACAAACAGAAGGAACAGTAGCGGAAGAGTTCGAGACAGATGGTGGCAGAGTGTTTTTATCACACGTCTATGTGATTCGTGATGGCAATGGCAATCATTCCACATCCATCCATTTTATGCAGGATGTTACAGAACAAAAACAGGCTGGGAAAAAAATAAAAGAAAGCTTAGTTGGCACTATCCATGCCATTGCTATGGCAGTAGAGGCGCGTGACCCATATACGGCAGGTCATCAGCGACGTGTTTCCAAGCTGGCGACAGCCATTGCCGTAGCGATGGGGCTGGATGAGCATCAGGTCGAAGGCATCAGGCTGGGGGCGATAATTCATGATATCGGAAAGATTTATTTGCCGGCTGAAATACTAAGCAAACCTTCGCGACTGACCGAGACAGAGTATACCATGATCAAGGAACACCCTGCTGTTGGTTTTGGCATTCTGAAGGACATCGCATTTCCCTGGCCCATAGCCATGATTGCCCATCAGCATCATGAGCGTATGGATGGCTCTGGTTATCCGCTAGGGTTGAAAGGTGGGGAGATATGTTTGGAATCACGCATTGTCGCCGTAGCCGATGTAGTGGAAGCGATGTCCTCTCACCGCCCTTACAGACCAGGTTTGGGTATTGATGCAGCACTTGATGAAATCTCGAATAACAAGGGGAAAATATACGATGCTGATGTTGTTGATGCTTGCCATAAACTGTTCGTTGAAAAGAACTTTTCGTTAGAATTCTTAAATTAAGGCATCAAGGAACATGCTGCCCTGTAAGCTGGTTGTGCTGAGCGTTTTTCCATAGCGGTGAGGGAGTCAGGATTTTTGTAGTGATCCCTATCGACCAGCTAAAAATGAGATCAAAGAACCTCGATCCGCCATCCCGTTTTACGGCTTTAATCTTAAATTTCCCCGTGTATCACTTGCCGCTCACGGCGACTTACTTTGAGTTAAGTTGTCAGGCTCGAGGGAGCCTATAAATTAGGGGACGGTTCACAATATTGTAACCATCGCACTATATTCTTTTTCCTGATTAACTATAATAGGGGGTCTTTTCAAAGGAGCTGAATGATGAATAAGTTATTAATGGTGATGTTGTTACTGGGGCTTTCGGCGTGTGCTACATATGAGCAACAGCGTGCTGCAACGACTGGCGCAGTAGTTGGCGGTGCAGCGGGAGCAGTGATTGGCGCGGATTCTGGACGTGCTGTTGAGGGAGCTGCTATTGGTGCGGTGATTGGCGGGGTAACTGGAGCAGTTATTTCTGCGCCACGGCATCAGCGATATGGTCAAGGACGTTACCATCGGGGTTATGGTAAAGGCGCTGCGATTGTTGTACCTAGGGACGGTAGAGGTCATCGAGGTGACAGAGAAGATGATGATGAGCATGAAGAACATGACGATTAAAGTTCAAGAAATAGCTTAATTTAGTTGGGGCGAAAAGGCACCCATTTAGGCAGTGGTTTTCCACCCAGCTCGAAAAGTGCGAGACCTGAAATGATCAGTCCAGCACCGATGATGATGTTAAGGGTAATTACTTCATGATTGAAGTAATGCCCTAGCATTAAAGATGTGATTGGGGTGATTAATGAAATCAGGGCAACGCGAGTTGCCTCGACGTGTTTGAGCACAAAAAAGTATAGTGAAAAGCCAAAGACTGAACCAAACAGTGCCAGATAGGCGATGGCAATAAGGGTGTAGTTGGGCGCATTACTTAGTGTTTGTTGGGTTTCGGTAAAGCCTGGTTGGATACATAGCCATGTCAGTACAAATAAGGGAGTGGCAACCAAAAGGCTTCCAGCAGTCATGCTAATTGCAGGGATTTGAGCATTGACTCGTTTGACCCAAATAGCCGATGCAGAATGAATAATACCTGAAAGAATAACACCAAATACTCCGAGAATAGCCGTTTCACTTAAACTAAGGCTGCTGCCGAAGACGACCAGTAAACCAGATAGTCCAAGTAAGATACCTGTCATGCGGTGACGGGTTAAATGTTCATCGGCTAGCCAAAATGATGCCATAATGGCTGAAAAAATAGGCGTTAAACCAAATAAAACTGAAACCCAGCCAGAGGGAATTTGCTGTGCAGCCCAATAAACCGCCAGCATACTGGCATAGATGCCGAGTCCTCCATAAAGATAAGCTAAGCGAGCTTTATGATGCCATACAAGCCGCGTTCTCATGATAACCGCGAATATAAATATGAGCACCAACCCCAATAACATGCGACTACTTACACCAAAAACAAAACCAGCAGCTTCACCACTCCAAGCAATGGCGAGCGGGGTTGTACTCCAGATTAAAACAACGCCAAAATAGGCGAGAGGGATGGGCATGATTTTATCCTTGGTTCGTGACATGAAAAGTGTGTAGTCTGTGAGATGATATGCAAAAAAGTAACATTGACCATGTGGATGAGTGATTTATGGTTAAACGGAGGGGTATGATGGGTGATATTTCAGCATTAAATACAGCATGGGCAATTGAAGGGTGTTTGAATTTCAAGTTGGGTAAAGGCGATATGCCAGTGGTTGAAATAAATAATAGTTTTGCGCAGGCAAGTATTGCTCTGCAAGGCGCGCATATTCTGAGTTTTGTGCCGAAGGGTGAAAAAGAGCTTATTTGGATGTCGGATGATGCAACATTTGCGGCAGGGAAATCTTTGCGTGGTGGTGTGCCAATTTGTTGGCCTTGGTTTGGTCCGCACGCATCAGATTCTAGTTTGCCAGGTCATGGCCCCGCACGCACAGTAAATTGGCAGCCTATAGCCTCAACGGCTTTGGCAGATGGAAGTACAAGTATCAGTTTAGAAATGCAGCAAAATGAGCAAGTCGAAACCATGTGTGGACACCCATTGCAAGTACAGTTGCATATCAATGTTGGAAAAATCTTGAAAATTGCGCTGGAAACAAAAAACCTTGGCGATACTAGTTTTACACTAGGACAAGCACTGCACACGTATTTCAATGTATCGGATGTGCGTAAGGTGTATGTCGAAGGCCTCGAAGGTTGTGAATATCTTGATAAAGTAGATGGTTTTACACGTAAAAAGCAAGAAGGTGCAGTGACCATCTCACAAGAAGTTGACCGTGTTTATGTGAATACGGGAAATCAAATGCGTATTGTTGATGAGGGTATGGATCGTACGATTATCATTCGCAATCAAGGCAGTGCGTCTGCAGTTGTGTGGAATCCTTGGCTTGAAACTGCCGCAAAAATGGGCGATTTAGGGCACGATGGTTATTTGAATATGTTATGCGTGGAAACTGCCAATGCCTTGGATGATGTTGTTGAGCTTGCTCCAAGTACTGCTTATGTCATGGCGACTGAATATAGCATTGAAAAGCTATAGTGATACGTTGGTCGTTTCACCCGCCTACATTGTGTGCGTGCATTTGTTATGAAATTCCTTAGAGGCGGGGTAGTACGGGTGCCGGAACCAGCGATGAAACATCGCCGCCCATTTCCGATATTTCGCGAATAAAGCGCGAGGATACAAAGGTGTAATCTTCGCGTGCCATCACAAATACGCTTTCAATGCGTTCATCGAGGTGACGATTCATGGTGGCCATTTGAAACTCATATTCAAAATCAGATGCAGCCCGCAGTCCCCGCAATAGAGCCGCAGCATGATGTTCATGTGCTAAATCAACCAATAGACCTGTAAAACTGACTGCTTCAATATTTTTATTATTGGCAAATGTTTCACGAACCATGGACAAGCGCGTTTCCAAATCAAACATAGGGCCTTTTTTCGGGTTTTCTGCCACGCCAATAACAATGCGATCAAACACCTTTAAACCACGGGTAACCACATCCACATGGCCAAGAGTTATAGGGTCAAAGGTGCCTGGGTAAATAGCTGTGCGTTTCATAAGTCGGGTTCCTGTTGTAAAAAATATAGATTGGTATCGCCATAACGACGGCTGGAAGCTTGCCAGCCTAGTGGCCATTTGGGTTTGGCGCGTACGGATTCTTCAATAACCAACGATGATGCTATGATATTTTCTTGTTGTAACCAAAGAGGGACTTGTTCAGCAATACCCATATGATACGGGGGGTCTGCAAATATCCAATCAAAAGATTGACCCTGTATAGTCTCAAGGGCTTTGGGTAATGTGGCTTGTTGAATGATCCAACGGTTTTCGAGATGAAATTTTTTCGCAAGTAAGTGTAAATGACGGCAAGCATTTCTATCTTGCTCAATGGATATGACCTGCTTTGCACCACGCGATAAAGCCTCTATCGCCATCACTCCAGAGCCAGAAAATAAATCCAATATTCTCCAGCCTTCAATATCGCCAAGCATATTAAATATGGCTTCACGGACACGCGAGGATGTTGGTCTTAAACCATCAATGTCGGGAACGTTTAACGTTCGACTGCGAAATTCACCTGCTGTAATGCGCATAAGTGGTTAGTAATTTACAATTACCATTTCCGATCAAACGATGCCAAATGTTTATCCAAAATTGCCATCGCATCGCCGTTGCCAGAGATGCTAGCGCATTCATAACCAACATCGACGGCTTCACTCTGTTGGGTCTCTGGCCAAACCAAAGACACATTCCAATGACTGGAAACATTATCAGCCCATGCTTCTGCTTGTTCCAAAGGAGCGTTAGGAATTAAAATTGCCATACGCCCTTGCCCCATATCGGCGACCACATCAAATGAACGAGCCTGCTTTTTCAATGCTTGTCCGGTTAAACGTGCGGCACTTTCAGCAAACCATTCGGCATGGGCTCGAACCAATGCAACATAATTTCCAATACCAAAGATAACGAGGCTTAAATCATGCCCAGAGGCTTTGCAACGGGCATCTTCTTGCATTAAACGTTCACGAAAATAACGTGATGTTGCCAAATCTGTTACGGGATTACGGTAAAAATAGTTTGCTAAACGTTCACTGCGCATAAGTGCAGTGTTGACGCGTGCAATCAATTGCGGCGGTGTGACGGGCTTGGTAATGTAGTCATCTACACCCAATGTTAGACCTTTAATTTGATCATCCAACTCATCCAAAACACTTAGAAAGACAAAGGGGGTCAGATTATAACGTTTATCAGCGCGAACTTCGCGATACAGACCCCACCCATCCATATTAGGCATCATAATATCAGTTAGAATTAAATCGACATGGCGAGCTTTGAGAATATTTAAGGCATCAGCACCATCTTCTGCCTCTAAAACACGAAAACCGCCTTGCTGCAAGAAATGGCTAGTAATATCTCTGCTGGTATTTGAATCTTCAACAACGAGAACTGTTTTCATTGCCCTTTCTCCTTGACTGGTCCCACCTCAATCATGTTCCAGTCATTACTTTGTAGGTAAATTTTACTCATATGCTTCACCTCGGCAAGCGTGACGGATTGCACATGTGCAGTCCAGCGTTGCAAATAGTCTAGTGGCATTTGATAAAAACCAATCATGCTTAATAAACCAACCCGTTCACGATTGGAGTCCATGCGCTGGGCAAAGCTACCAATAAGGTTGCTTTTACTGGCATCGAGTTGTTTTTTATCAATCTTGCCATCTGCCATGGACTGCATGACATCACGAACAACCTGCGCGGCTTTTTCAGCTTGTTCAGCCCGTGTTTGTAATGTGATTACAAATGGACCTGGAGCAGCCAAAGGGATGAAATACGAATAAACACCATATACCAAACCACGCTTTTCACGTACTTCTTCCATAAGTTTTGAGCCGAAACCACCACCACCCAATAAATGATTCATCACAAATAATGGAAAGAAATCAGTGCCACTACGCGCCACGCCCAAGCGTGAGAATTGCACCAAAGCTTGGCTGGTAGGAATGCTTACATGAGAAGTTTTTCCTTTGACAATCATGGGTTGCTTAATCTTCAAGGCAGCCGTCTTAGGCTTTCCTTGCCATGCTTTTAGACGCGGTGCAATCAAATCAAGGACTTCCTGCATGGTGATATCACCACTGACTGCTAACACTGAGCCTATTGGTTGAATTTGCTTCAAATAAAGCTCTTTTAAATCACCCAACTGAATATGTGCTAAACTTTTAGCAGTGCCACTGGTGGTATGCCCATAAGCATGTGTTCCATAGAGTAGTTTTGCAGTAGCCTGTGCTGCTTGGGTGCTAGGAGTCTCTTGTGATTTAATGGCTGCGGCGATGTTATCTTCACGCAAGCTAAGGAAACGTTTATTACGCCAGCCTGGTTGTAATAAAGCTTCGGAAAAAGCATCCAAACCGACTGTTAATGAGTCTTTTACGACGGTTAATGATAAACTTAATGAGTCACGGCTAGCTGATGCGCCCAAGCGTAAAGCCTCAGAGTCTAACCACTCTGCCCATGCTTTATCATCATGTTTTGCGGTGTTATCACTTAACACTTCTGCCAACATGCTGGCAGTTCCAGCTTTCTTAGGCTTATCAAAGCGGCTACCTGCGGGCATGGTTAATTGCATGGATACCATTGGAACATTATGCGCTTCAATGAGTAATATTTTTAAGCCATTGTCCAATTGGGCTGTTTGAATGGCTGGCACTGCATAAATGTTTGCCGCAAAACCAAAACATAGGCATGCAAAAGATAATAGCTGAATGTACATGCGTTTCATGAGTGTACCTCTGGTTTTAATATGCCTGTGGTTGCGCGTTCAGGGCGAAGGTATTTCGCCACGACTTCTTGTACATCTTTGGCTGTGACTGCGCGAATGGCATTTAGCCACTCATCCTTGTGTATGGCTCCAATGCCGACGGTTTCCATACGTCCGATTTCTTTGGCACGCAAATATAAGGAATCTTGGGCAAATATTTCATTGGCAATCATGTTCTTCTTGGCAGTCTGTAGTTGTTTGTCAGATACAGGTTGGCTGGCCATATTTTTTAGAATTGCCCATAATGCTTTTTCAAAATCGGCTGGTGATTGTTTGGCTCCTAACATGCCATAGGCATACCATAAATCTAGCCCCATACCAAAAGGGTCATAACCAGCACTGGCTGAAAATGCTTTGCGTTGTTTGTCCACCAATTGACGCTGCAATAGAGCTGTGCGACCGTCTCCTAAAATATGGGTGGCAACTGCCAATGCAGCCGTTTCAGTGTCATTTTCACCTGGTTGCCAAACAGGTGCAGGTAGGGTGATTGCTAAGACAGGTGACTTGGCAGGCAAATGTACATCAACACGCTTGGCACCCAAAGGTTCAGGCTCGGTTGGATTGAAGCGTGGTGGCACATCGACATTCTTCATGCGAGCAAAAGTCTTCGCAACGATACTTTTTACATGTTTAAAATCCACATCACCAACAATGACAACTGTTGCATTGCGAGCGACATAATGCTGTTTATAAAAAGCGCGCACATCGTTGATATTCAGTTGTTCTAAATCTTGCATCCAGCCAATTACAGGGTTGCGATAAGGGTGCAAGCGTAGCGCGGCTGCGGAAAGCTCCTCAAACATGTGTGAGTTGGGGTCATCCTCAGTGCGCATGCGACGCTCTTCCATAATGACCTTAATTTCACGCCCAAATTCTTTCGCATCCAAACTTAAATGTGAAAAACGTTCGGCTTCCATTTTCAAAACAGTGTCGACTTGATCCGCAGGAACTGTTTCAAAATAGGCGGTAAAATCGTGGCTGGTAAAGGCATTGTCATTGCCACCCATTGCGGAAATGCGTTTGGAATATTCGCCAGGCTTTAAGGCTTTTGAACCTTTGAACATCATATGTTCAAAAACATGTGCCAGCCCTGTTTTACCAGGTACTTCATCACGCCCGCCGACCTTTAACCAAATCTGCACCATCGCAACAGGCGCAGAATGGTCTTCTTCAACAATGAGTTTTACGCCATTTTTAAAGGTGGTCTGCTGTAGTTCTGCCGCATGTAGTGGCATTGAAAATAATAATAAGAGAAATAATATACGCATAAGCCAGACACTAGCTTGAGCTTGGATGTTTTGAAAAGTTTATTGTTCCGCGTCTGGGTTGGGTTAAAACCCTCGCCTTCAGCATCATGCCTTTACTCTGTCATTCCTCGAGGGACTTTTCATTGACACTTAAATGCATATTTCAACGTAACTATTCAGCTTGCCGTTTATTTTCCTGCTAGCCACATTGAACAATACTCA
>CAYPXU010000072.1:0-8508 GCA_964414875.1 uncultured Zetaproteobacteria bacterium
GTGCGAAGTGTCGCGCTTTCTACCGACAATCGCCTTAACACGCAAGAATTCTATGATAAAGCGCTGCAATTAAAAACTTAAGAAAGATTCCATTGCGCTTATGATGCAGTAAAGACTGTACCCACACCTTCATCCGTAAACATTTCCAAAATAAGCGCATGTGGCACGCGCCCATCAATAATATGCGCCCGACCCACACCACTTTCGACAGCATCCAAACAACAGTTCACCTTGGGAATCATGCCACCAGCAATCACACCATCCGCAATCCATTGACGCGCCTTTTCAGCTGTAAAACTTGAACAAAGCTGCTTATCCGCATCCAGCACACCAGCCACATCCGTCAATAAAATAAGCTTGGCAGCACCCAATGCTTCCGCAATAGCACCCGCCACCAAATCAGCATTGATATTATAACTTTGCCCTTCCGCTTTATGGTAGCCCACAGGCGCAATCACAGGCACAAAGCGATCCTGCTCCAAAAGATTTAAAATGCCTGTATGAATCTTATGCACCTGACCCACATGCCCCAAATCAATAATTTCAGGCACATCCAATTCTGGCGCATCTTTTTCCATATGCATTTTACGTGCACAAATCAATCCGCCATCCTTACCAGAAAGCCCCACTGCCTTGCCACCAGCGCGGTTGATATTGGCAACAATTTCCTTATTCACTCGCCCCGCCAAGACCATTTCAACCACGTCCATGGTCTCGCTATCGGTCACCCGCATACCATTCACAAACTTGGCTTCCTTGCCCACTTGCGCCAACACCTGACCAATTTGCGGACCACCACCATGCACAACCACAGGATTAATACCTACCTGCTTCAACAAAGTAATATCCATTGCAAAACTAGCTTTCAAACTCTCTTCAACCATGGCATTGCCGCCATATTTAATGACAATGGTCTGACCTGAAAAACGCTGTAAATATGGAAGTGCCTCAATCAGCGTATCAGCACGAGAAGTCGCATGTTTCACGCTGCTGCATCAGCCTTTGATACTTCTTTCGGTTCGCAATCAAGCACCATTTGCCACATTAACATAATGCCAGCAACTGCCAATGCCACACCCAAGCTCAAAGCTGTATAAGCATCATCTGGATTTGCCAACTGCTGTCCCAAAGGAATAAAAACCAACAATGCCGGCAACACCAAAGCCACCCGTGTCCAGCGCATATCTTGTTTTAACAAAACACATGTAGCACCTGGCACCGACATCAAAGCAAATAAAGTCAGTGCAATCCAATGGTTTTCCAAGTCAACCGACGTCAAACGCCCCCAAACACCAAGCTCTGACGTTACATCCAAACGCACTTCAAGCATGGCTGCAAAAAACAACAGCGCGACACCCGATAACACCCACAATAACCAACCCAACCAACGACGCTCGCGCACCAAGTGATTTACCCACACCCCATTGCCAATCACATACATCACTCCTGCAAAAAACATTCCCCAAGGGGCAAACTCAAAATGCGTCATTTTAAAATCTCCTTCATAGCCAATAAAGCGAACCATAACGGCAACAAAGCAAATTAACCACCAAGTCATCGAGTGATTTAACCATATTCATCATCCGTGTTTTATCTCTGCCTGTTATTTAATCTTTTAAAGTCTATTTTTTCATCACCTTTCACATATGAGACTGGTGCAAATAAATATTCAAAGCTATGTATAATATAATTATATATTATATTCCAATGGTTTAACTAATAATAATATATTGTTAAAATATATGGCATGAATTTTGTTAATATAAACTTATATTATCCATATTTGGATATACTTATATAATCAACAAAGGAGGAATATTCTTGTGAACAAGACTATTCGTTACACACTCACCATATTAATGGGATTAGGTTTTACTACCGCTATCACCCCTGCACAAGCCAGTGACCTAGAAGTTTCAGGTGATATGGGCGTATACAGCCAATACCTATGGCGTGGTGTACCTCAAGCAGCAGGTGCCTCATCTGTTCAAGGTGATTTAAATTTAGATACAGGTACAGGCTTGTCTCTGAATGTTTGGGCTGCTTCACTTAACGGCAATTCGACTGAGTTCGACTTTACTGCAGACTATTCTGGTGAAATTGGTGATTTTGGTTATTCAGCAGGCGTCATCGCCTTCACTTACCTCAATGCTGCAGCGGGTAACGCTAACGAAGTATATGTAGGTGCTAGTTATGGCCCCGTGTCTGCAACATACTATTATGCAGTAAGCGGATCTTGGAAGAAAGATGCATATGCAGATATTGCTGTTGGTCATTCAATTGCCGGCTTTGACTTGTCTGCTGACCTTGGTTTTTACATTCCTTCATCAACACGACCTTCTCCTATCTACCCTACCGCTAAAAAAGGTTTGGGGCATGTTGATATTGCCATAAGCAAAGATGTTGAATTAAACGGCATCACATTCACACCATCATTTATGGTTTCATTGCCAACTTACAAAAACGCTCCTAACAACACAACACAGTTTGTTGGCGGTCTAAACGCTGCATTCTAAATAAATATAACAAGGGGAAGTTTAGCTTCCCCTTGTCTAATAAATTTTAAAGGGGGATATCTTATGAAAATGATTACTGCAATCATCAAACCATTTAAACTTGATGATGTTAAAGATGCACTTTCAGATGCTGGTATTACTGGCTTAACGATTACTGAAGTGCGCGGCTACGGTCGTCAAAAAGGGCACACTGAATTGTATCGCGGTGCTGAATACAATGTGGATTTTGTACCTAAAACTGAAATAAAAACAGCTGTTCCAGCTGAGCAAGTCGATGAAGTTGTTGATACCATCGTAAAAGCTGCCCGCACTGACAAAGTCGGTGACGGTAAAATTTTTGTAACCAATGTTGACCGTGTTATTCGCATCCGTACGGGTGAAGAAGACGCGGACGCATTGACTTAAACGGGAGATAAACATGGAACAAGTTACAGGGGATATTCTCCAAGTTAAATACGCACTTGATACCTTCTACTTTTTGGTTATGGGTGCGTTTGTTATGTGGATGGCTGCTGGCTTCTCAATGCTTGAAGCTGGTCTTGTCCGCTCTAAGAATACTGCCGAAATTCTGACTAAGAATATCGTGCTTTATTCGATTGCTTCAATTATGTATATGGTTGTTGGTTATAACATTATGTATGGCGACGCTATTTCTTCTATCATTCCAGGTATCAGCTTTGGCTTGGGTGGTGACAATGCTGCTGCTGCTGTATTAGCTGGTGGTGAAGCTGCACCTTATTACTCCAACCTATCAGACTTTTTCTTCCAAGTGGTGTTCGTAGCAACGGCAATGTCGATTGTATCAGGTGCTGTAGCTGAACGTATGAAGCTATGGGCATTCTTTGCTTTTGCCATTGTGTTCACTGGTTTTATTTACCCAATCGAAGGCATGTGGAAATGGGGTGGTGGTTTTCTAGATGAAGCTGGTTTCCTTGATTTTGCTGGTTCTGGCGTGGTTCATATGGCTGGTGCTGCGGCGGCTTTGGCAGGTGTTATCTTGCTTGGCGCACGTAAAGGAAAATACGGTAAAGATGGTTCTGTACATGCAATTCCAGGTGCAAACCTGCCATTAGCGACTTTGGGCACGTTCATCTTGTGGATGGGTTGGTTCGGATTCAACGGTGGTTCTGAATTGATCGTTTCCAATGTTGATGAAGCCAATGCTGTAGCGATGGTGTTCGTAAATACCAATATGGCTGCGGCTGGTGGTTGTGTTGCAGCGCTTCTTATCGCTCGTTTGTGGTTCGGTAAAGCTGATTTAACCATGGCTTTGAATGGCGCGCTGGCTGGTTTGGTATCTATTACAGCCGAACCTCTGACCCCATCACCTGAAATGGCAACATTGATTGGTGCGATTGGTGGTATTATCGTGGTTGTGTCTATTGTTATGCTTGATAGCAAATTGAAACTTGATGATCCTGTTGGCGCAATTTCTGTGCATGGTGTTGTTGGCATTTGGGGCTTGTTGGCAGTATGTCTAACCAACCCTGATGCTGCTCTATCATCACAGCTATTGGGTATTGGTGTGATCTTCGCCTGGGTATTTGCAGCAAGCTTTGTTGTTTGGATGATTATTAAAGCTGTATTCGGCATCCGCGTATCCGAAGAAGAAGAATATGAAGGCCTAGATGTTGGCGAGTGTGGTTTAGAAGCCTACCCAGAGTTTTCTACATCTAGCAAATAAAACACAGTTCTGAAATGTTTTTTAAGCCAGATTTATAAGCCCATGCAAAGGTAATCTGGCAGAAAAAAGCACAGACAGTGGAAAAGGGAGGTGACGCAAGTTACCTCCCTTTTTTTATTTCATACGCTCCCATTTTAGACATTCTTATTATTATTCGGCATGCTCCCCCACTTATCAAATCGTTGGAGGGTGGGATATATGAAAAAAATTACTGCTGTAATCAAGCCATTTAAGCTCGATGATGTAAAAGATGCATTATTAGAGGCTGGCATCAACGGCATGACCATTTGCGAAGTTCGCGGTCATGGTCGTCAAAAAGGACACACAGAGTTGTATCGTGGTGCGGAATACAATGTTGATTTTGTGCCTAAAACAGAAATTTCAACCGTGGTTGATGAGGATCAAGTCGATGCTGCCATCCAAGCCATCATCAATGCAGCACGTACCGACAAAATCGGCGATGGTAAAATCTTCGTGACTGATGTTGAGCGCGTGATTCGCATTCGCACAGGCGAAGAAGATTCTGACGCACTCTCATAAACACAATAATAAATTTAGGAGCTTGAACAATGGACGTATTTTTTCTCACCATGGGTGCCGCAATGGTACTCGCCATGCATGCAGGATTTGCCTTTCTTGAAGTCGGCACTGTACGCAAAAAGAATCAGGTTAATGCACTGGTTCGTGTTATCACCGACTTCGGTTTTTCAACCGTAGCCTATTTCTTTGTTGGTTTCGCTGTGGCGTATGGCATCACCTTCTTTGTACCTGTACCAGAATTAAACAATATCGGCGGCAATGCCAACGGCTATGAAATGGTACATTTCTTTTTCCTTCTAACCTTTGCAGCAGCGATTCCTGCAATTATTTCTGGGGGCATCACTGAGCGCGTTCGTTTTTGGCCCAATGCATTGGCAACTGTATTGATTATCGCCCTTGTATACCCTTTCTTTGAAGGTCTTATCTGGGCGGGGAATTATGGCTACCAAGCGTGGTTAGAGGCATCTTTTGGCGCGGGCTTCCATGATTTTGCAGGCTCGGTTGTCGTACATGCTATGGGCGGATTTCTAGCCATCGGTGCGGTTTACTTGCTTGGTGCACGCAAAGGTCGTTACACCAAAGATGGTCGTGTGAATGCTATTTTACCCTCCAATATCCCATTCCTTGCTTTGGGTTCATGGATTTTATGCGTCGGTTGGTTCGGCTTTAATGTCATGAGTGCTGGTACTGCCGATGGCGCATCTGGTCTGGTCGCCATCAACTCATTGCTCGCCATGGTTGGCGGCTTACTTGCAGCCCTTGTGGCAGGTAAAAATGACCCTGGCTTTGTCCACAATGGCGCACTGGCTGGGCTTGTTGCCATCTGTGCAGGCTCCGACATCGTGCATCCACTTGGCGCACTGACCATTGGCATCATCGCTGGTGCTGGTTTTGTTTGGGGCTTCCAGTTTGTACAAAACAAATTGAAACTGGATGATGTGTTGGGCGTGATTCCTTTGCATGGTTTTTGTGGCGCATGGGGTGGCATTGCCGCAGGTATCTTCGGTACAGTTGCCATGGGTGGAGCTGGCGGCGTAACCTTTATGGCACAACTTGTTGGTACACTTACTGGCGTAGCCATTGCTATTGCTGGCGGCTTTATTGTTTACGGTATCATCAAAGCTACAATAGGCATTCGCCTATCAGAAGAAGATGAATTTATGGGCGCAGACTTAGCAATTCATAAAATCAGTGCAAACCCTGAAAATGATATGTCATAAATCCTCTGGGGTTTAAATAAACTTAGCCCAAAACATGGGGGCGCAGCTTAAAGCTGCGCCCTTTTTTCTACTTATAGCTTACTGAAAAAATGAGCTAAAATACCTATAGCCTCATAATTTCGCACATTCTCCCACAAGGAGGCCCTCAACCCAAATAGCGGTGGTTCACCTGCATCTAACCTTAATTCCACAATCCTCACGGGGCTGGACTCATCAAAAACGCCTTTTGAGCCGCATTCACAGATACACCATAGATCCTTCCAAAAGTACAGCCTGGCACGGTTGCAGTACAAGTATGAACCCCTCTTCTAAGAAACCTCGGGATATTGGTTGGTGTAGGAGCTAGATAGGGAAAAGAAAAACCAGCCCCTAGTTTATACACAGCCGTCCGCTGACTGAACTTCGGCATATTATTAATGCCAATGGCAAGCGATGCCACCATCTGCTTCGATAAACTGAACGGAATAAATATCTGCCCGTATGTCCCATAAGCATACTGAAAATTTTGCGTCCATGTCCTAGGGTTGAAAAATAACTCGTTGGCTGGAAGCGATGCCTTCAAAGTGCCAAGTGCAGGAGCACCCGCCGCTGGAGGAGTGCCTGCCATCTTCCAATTTGGCTGGCTCGCCTCGTCAACAGACACCGCCTTCTTCACAATTCCCTGACTCGCCTGATAAGCCACAGTCTGCTCAATGCCACCAAAGCTATTGATTGTTGGAACCTGCCCCGACTGCTGCACATCTGTACTTTGAAGCGGAGCCTTGCCCAGAGATGTAAACGAGAATACCCCATCAGTCACTTCCAGCACACCATATTCACCGAGGTAATTTTTCAATGGCGGGTTGGGCGGTGCCATATTCACCCCATTAACCCAGCCAAATGGCGTTGAAGGTGCATCTGTCCAGTGCGCCTCAGCAGCAGAAAACGGCATGCGATAGGTGTATGTCATAGCATCGCGGAAAGCCACGCCGAGTTTATTCCATTGATTGTTTGAACCTATCCCCCATTTTTGAGCACTGCCTGTCGGCGTAGTTGTCCATGTCTTTCGCGTCACCGTATAGTTCGGCATCGAAAATGTGCCCGATTGAACAGGTTTGAGTAACCAGCGATTCGCTACCCCAGCACCGTTATCAATAATGGAAACCTTGCGCCAGTTCACGCGCACAACATCATCCCTATGATAGTTGCCGATCCAATTATTATTTCTTTTGTCAAAAGAAAGGAAAATAAGACCACCGTTCCACAGCAGCACATCCTGAGGATGAAACTGACCTGTAAAGGTCAAAGCAATCGTCTGCTGCTCCATGCTGGTATAGTCCGTGATTGTCATCGAAGTCTTCATAGGGAAATCCCACGTTTTCGTGCCTGGGTTCACCAGTGTAAACGTCATATCCACGTGATATGCCAAACCTTTTTGCTCATCCCGAAGATTTTTAAACCTGCCCCATGGATCCTTGCGATAAAAGTAACCGCGATATTCGAGAACACTTAAATCAAACGTCAAAGCACCCCAGTCATCCCTGTAATAATACGGCCCAGGCTGGGGAACCGTCGCCACTGGGCCTGCCACTGGCGGCGTACAAACCTGTGCTGGATATTGAAGGCCACCAACACCGTTTACTCCGCTTATCGTTTTGACGATATGTCCCATAATTCTATCACGGGTATATGACCAAGCTAAATACCAGTTTATAAAACTATGTCCTTTACTTGCTGTAGCCCAAGCTGCATAACCTAAATTCACAAAGTTTGGAGACACTTTAAGTGAATAAGGCAATAGATTATATGACTGAAAGCTTACTGGATCAGAAGGTGCCAGCTTTCCTATTACAAATGCCATAGCGGCATCTTCTGGAACAGTAGTATAAGGTCCGCCACTTGCCACATAACTGGCAGGTGTTGCCACCTGAACATTGCCTACATTTGCAGCCCATGCAGGATTAGTGAGCATCAATTGATTATACGATGCATTGGCATAAAAATTCCCTTGAGAATGTGAAACAATCAGTACACGCTTACCGCTATTCAGAAGCGTTTTATACATCGCGACATGACGCTGTAAATCTGGATCATATATGTATGAGGCAGAATTAGTGCCAGCTGCTATTGTCTCGTAAAGCTTTTGAAGACGTGAACCTGCTGGTTGCCGCCCAGCCTGCCAACGCCAAAATGCTGAAAAACTGTCTTGAACCATTTTCTGCCAGACTACCTCTGCAACTTGCCCAGCGGCATTAGGCAGAGCTAAAGCAGCATTAATCAACTTACTAATCGTGCCTGTTCCACCGACCTGGGGAACAAACTGGCTGCCGTCGCTGGCAAAGGCCAAATAATTCATCTCAAGCTCCTGCAAGAGCTGTGTGCCTGCGAGTTTACTTTTAATAGCACCTTTTAATTTTCGTCTGGAAAGATCCGCATCTGATATATCGTTAAACATTCCATTAGAAAATATAATTGCTGTTTTGTTCTGGCAAACCACAGCATCCGCATTACTTGAAAACAAAACTGTAATAAATAGGAGCAAAGAAGAAATAATGATTGAATAAATTAC
>CAYPXU010000073.1:0-8488 GCA_964414875.1 uncultured Zetaproteobacteria bacterium
TGCCAAACACCTTATGATCATAACCAAATTTACCACCACTGGCGAAGGCATCATCGAGCCAGAAACAAGCCAGCCGCGCTTCATCGTTGGCATCATCTGAAAAACGTGCCGTACCCTTATCTGCCGCAACCACCAAATATGGGTCGTCGCGATCATCCTCCGCAATATGCATACCATCAGGCGGAATACATTCGTGGTGAACAAGGTTGTCGGTCAGGTTTAATAGGCTACGAATAAATTGTTTGTATTGGGCAAGAATAAAGTCGGGGTCGTTAAGATTATCCTGACCACGCACGACAAACCCGCCCTTGGCACCTGTAGGTACAATTTGACCATTTTTAACCACTTGTGTACTCATTAATTCCAAGACTTCGGTTCGGAAATCAGCATAACGATCGGAATGCCTGATGCCACCACGCGAAACAGAGCCGCCGCGCAAATGCGCGCCTTCGACATATACGCCATGCACAAATATCTCACGGTATGGGCGTGGATGTGGTGCAAAATCTAGTTTTTGAGGGTTAATTTTAATCGCTAGTGGTTCACCCAGTTCTCGAACATAAGCGTTGGTGCGTAAGCTGGCATCAATCAATGTTGATAAGGCACGCAACCAACGGTCATCGGTCAGGTTGGCAACTTCGCCCATGGCTTTATCGAAATCGGCTTTGGACTGTGCTCGGTAGCTAAAAGGCATGGCTGGGCGATGGATGGATTCAAACATATGATACAATGTTGCCGCAGCTTTGGACTGATTTTTTAACATATGTGATAAAGGTGTTGGTGCAGCTTCGGGGATAAGCTGAATAAGATGGTTGCGCAAGGTAATGAGTACAGCAATGTGCTCAATCTCCAGACCTGCGGAAACCAATAAAGCATTGATGGGGTCATGGTCTGCTTGGTGGTTTAAGACTTGGGCAAGTGCATGTTGCAAACGAGCTATGCTTTCGGGGTGTAACTGCTCGGGAATCTGGCAGCAAATACAACTGATATGAATAGCATGCTCATCGTTGCCAAGCTTTACAGCCGACTCTTGCATAGCAATCAAACCAAAGGCCTGAATTTTATCAATAATCTCACCGAGTGGTTTGGCATATTGTGAGAACACCTGAATTTCCAATTTTTTTGCGGACAAATTAATTTGCACCATGGTCTGATGGTGTTGAAGAATATGTTCACGTATTTGGTAGTGACGCAGGAACTGTTGGGGTGGAAATAGCTCTTGATACAAAGGGCGTAATTGTTCTAATTCATGCAGTGCGCGGGGTATATCCAATCGCTCTGCTTGGCTGAGAATGGTTTGACGGGCGATATCTTTCCAAAACACAATGCATGGTTGAATGTGTTTTTTGATTTGGTGGGCGGTGGGATAGTCATGATCACTGTGGATAGCAGTAATAATAATGCGGTAAGGACCAACACCAAAACTATCCTGATTATGAATGCTAAGTTTCAATTCTTGAATGTGTTTACCAATATTGGACATAACATTGGGGCCATAACGCAAGCTGTGCATGGCGATGAATAGATATTTAATATCACCGTGTTGTGGTGATAAACAGCTGACTACCATATGTGTAGGAACCGTTAAATCGACAACTTGTCTTAGTGGTGAGAACCATAACTCGGGCTCTATCGATGCCAAAAGGCTCTTGGGGATGCGATCAAATAGCGTGCGTATTTCACGACGATAAAAAGCTGAATGTTGAAGTAAATTGATTTGACTAAGCTTTTGCCACTGTTGACTTAGATAGGGTGTCTGGCTGGCGTTGGCATGCCGTGCGCTGCGTGAGAAATGACCAATAATAATGGCATATTCCAGCTTGTTTTCAGCATTGTCCCAGCAAATACGCACAATGTCGACACGGGCGGCACTATATAAATGATGTTGACTGCACTTGAGATGAATCCATGTCATACCTACTTGTTCGGGTGCAGGTAAGGCTTGAATATCTTGGTATAGCTTTGGTGTTATGTGTGCCAAGGTGTGTAAATCACGCATCAGACCGAGGCGTTTTTTACCGCCTGTAGCATCAAAGAATTGCATGCCAAAAAGCAAATAGCGATTGTCATTCATCCACGCTAATAACGCCGCATCTTGTGGTGCATCTTCTTCAATATGTTGGATAATTTCTCGAATGCTTTGGGTCATGCTTTGAAAATCTGCAACAGAAAGTTCAACGGAGCGTAAAACGGCATGAATATCATGCGCTAACTGTTTACAGTCATGGATTAATGTCGCCGATATATGTAGTGCGATAAACATAAAATTTTGCTCGGCATGGTGATCGGGCTGACGCAGCTGAATATCGCAGACTTGATCATCACATTGCATTGCCGCAACCATGGTTTGCTGCCCAATCGGCTGAATATTTTTGCGCAACAAATAACCTTTAATGGCATCAAGGTAGAATGCCTGATCAGGGCAACGAATAAGAATTAAATGCCGATGCATGGCTCCGTGACTTAGGGTTTTGGCAATCAGTGCGGTACGTTTTTTGCCAAATTCAAATGCAGGGTGTGGCAGTAAGCGCATGGTGAGATGAATAAGGGCAGCTTGTAAGCGTTGAGGGGGAAGCTCCAAACCATGTTGAACTCTGGCTTCTTCTAATAAAGAAAGTAACTGCTGTCTTAATATCCGCATTCAGCATCCTCCATGACTTATACAAGCAACGATAAATTCTGGTCGATAAGAAGTCTCTGTTTATTTACCAATGCTTACAGTGGGGTGTGCTTTCATTGCCACTTTCTTAGTGTAGTCTAAATGCTTGTTTTATGTCACGCTATGGCTATGAGAGGGTAATAATGGCGGATGAAAGTGTGCAAGGGCATCGTGAACGTTTAAGACTACGATTTTCTGAGTCTGGCTTTGATGGCTTTCATGACTATGAGATATTGGAGTTATTGCTGACCTATGCTATTCCACGTGTGGATGTCAAACCCATTGCTAAAGCCATTTTACAGGCTTTTGGTACTCTGGCAGGTGTATTTGATGCGCCTGTATCCGAATTAAAACAAATCAAGGGCATGGGTGAGAAAGGCGCAGTATTTTTAACCCTTATACGTCAAGTCGAGGTGCGCTATTTGGCATCCGACTTACCAGGAAAATCTGTTTTTGATCGTCCAGATAAAGTAAAAGCACATTTGCGATTATTGGTGCAAGGGCGTGGTATGGAATGTTTTGGGGCGATTTTTACAGATCAACAACATCGGCATATTGCTACGCAGGTCATGTTTGAAGGCACTGTCGATAGGGCAGTGGTTTATCCAAGAAACTTGATGAAACGCGCATTGGAGTTGGATGCCAAGGGTATGATTTTATTTCATAATCATCCTGGTGGTACAGCACAAGCCAGTGATGAAGATATTGCCCTTACCAAACGCATGGAAGAAGCCAGTTTGCCGCTAGATATTAAATTGCTCGATCATTTTTTAGTGGCAGGTAAAGAAGTTTTGTCGTTTAAAGAAAATGGTTGGTTTTGATATAACTATCAGAACTAAGCTTATATGATGTTACCAAGCTTTATTTGTCTTGGGTTTGAAAAACTAATCGGCTATCAACTTGAAGAAAGCTCTTCATTTCTTTTACGAAAAAGAAACGAAGCAAAGAAAATCGCCCTATATATCTGCAAAAATCCTTTATTCATTACTTGCAAAAGGGCGCATGTTACTGAGCTTCATCCTTTTGCTAGTAATGAATAAAGGTGCAGCTATAACAGGAGGGGAATAGCCCTGAATTGTTGCTTGTTCATGGTAGGTTGATTATCAAATATAAATACGCATGCTTCCCTGCATGATACAAGATATAAATATCAAACTGTTTGAAGCAATGAATGGCATGCACTCGGCATTCTTTGATGCGATGATTGGTGTTGTGTCTGGGCTGGGCGACGGGCTTGTGATTGCTTTGTGTTGTGCGGTATTGATGTTGTTTCGCTTTCGTCTGGGCATGGCTGCAACGGTGGCATTTTTATTATCGGGTGTGATTGCGCAGTTATTGAAACGCGCTTTTGATATGCCAAGACCGCCAGCAGTGCTTGAAAATGTACATGTGTTGGGTGCGGCATTGCACTCACACTCATTTCCATCAGGGCATGCAACCTCCGATGGCGTAATGGTATTGTTAGCATTTCTTATCTGGAAGTGCGTTGATTGGCGTGCTTATGCGATGGCGGGGTTATTCTTGTTGGCTGCCTATGGGCGAATTTATGGTGGTGTGCATTTCCCCTTGGATGTTGCAGCAGGACTCGTCATTGGCATGGTAACCATGTGGGCTTGTCATCGTTGGTCGTTATCATGGCCTGTTGAGGCTTGGAAAAAAAGTGATTGGTCATGGCGTATTATTGGTATGATTGTTGTAATTGAGGCGGCGGTATTGGGTCTGGGTTATCGTATGCAGCCTGAAACAGCGCAGCCTTTGGCTGCTATATTGCCATTGATTGCTTTGTATTTGGTGATGCGATTTTGGAAAGAGGAAATAAACCGTGAGCGATGATACGCAGGTTCATTTTGAATTGCTGGAGAAGCCTGATCGTGTAGAGGGCATCGCGGCGTTATTATTGCGACGTAATCGCCTAACCCCTGCGGTATTGGTATTATGCCCTGATAATGGCTTTGCAGCACAGTTGGATGAACGCCTATGGACGATTCAGGCAGAATCTTTTTTGGCACATGATATTGCAGGTGATGATGTGGAGAAGAATGCCCAGCAGCCTATTTTGTTGGCGACTTCGATTTGTCGTGATAATCAGGCAGCTGTTTTAATCAATGGTGGGCTAGAAGTGCCAACGGATATATCTAGTTTTTCTCATATTGTGGACTTTGTGGATGGCTGGGATGAGCATTTAAAAGAAGTTGCCAGAGAGCGTTGGCGGACTTATCAGCAGCTTAGTTTAGAACCAAAGTATATCACCAGAAAATAAAGAAGTTTAAATGTTGTTTTTGTGAAGGATGCGCAATGTAAGGGTTAGTGATTGCGGGCTTGCGAGGCTCATACATTGAGTTAATCGGCACTTCGCTTATGATGTCGCGATGACCGATAATCGTGATATAGATGAAATCCTTGCCAGTTTAGATGCTTTGCTGCGTGAGGGAGACATTCATAATGATGATATGCCTGTTGAGTCTACAAGTTCTGTATCAGATACAGATGCTCTGGAAGGGGCGTTAGAGTCCGATGTGGAATCTAGTTTGGATGATGTGTTTACTAATGATGAAGTAGGGGAAAGCCCCGTTGCCGAAGCTGTGTTTGATGGTGTTATAGGTCAGCAAGAAGAAGGCATGGCTAGGGTTGTGTTGACGGAAGATATGATGGTAGAGAATCCGCAGGTCAGTTTGCCATTGGGTTTTAATGCGGAAGTTCTAAGTGAAGACGATGTGATCGAGGATGAGTCTTCTGCACCAGAAATATTATCATTGGACGACGTGATTGCGAATGCGGTTGTGCAGCAAGGTGTGGTCGATAATGAGCCTGCTATGGGTGAAAAATCGAATAATGCTAGTTCTGAATATGCCGCAAACGAACATGTGCTAGCTAATCCAGTCATGCGTCTGCATAAACAGGAAGTTGATCAG
Source organism: uncultured Zetaproteobacteria bacterium (assembly GCA_964414875.1). Classification (GTDB taxonomy): domain Bacteria; phylum Pseudomonadota; class Zetaproteobacteria; order Mariprofundales; family Mariprofundaceae. The sequence continues at coordinate 5,572 of CAYPXU010000073.1, forward strand.
CTTTTGACATTGGTTTCCTTGGATGTTTCCAGCCATTTGCAAGACATGCTGCCAAAATTAATAAAGGAATCATTGCATGCACATCTAGCAGATATGCAGCATGAATCCGATGAAAATAATAAAACGAGTGATGATAAATAACCATGAGTAAATCAGAAACAGTAGCCTACAACCCCCAAGCCATGGAGCCAAAAACCACTGAGCAGTGGTTAAACTCAGATGCCTTTAAACCCAACCCTAAAGGTGTGGGTACTTATAGCATCACGCTTCCACCACCAAATGTAACAGGTAGCCTGCATATGGGGCATGCTTTTTCGGGTACGATTCAGGATATTTTGGTTCGCTGGCAACGTATGCAAGGCAAAGAGGTACTGTGGCAGTTGGGCTTGGATCATGCGGGCATTGCCACGCAAATGGTGGTTGAGCGTCAGCTTGATGCAAAAGGTATTCATCGTCGCGACTTGGGGCGTGAAGCATTTATTGAAAAAGTCTGGGAATGGAAAGCTGAATCTGGGGGTACCATTTTAGGACAAATGAAACATTTGGGTTTCTCCATTGATTGGTCGCGTGAGCGTTTTACCATGGATGACAACTCATCCAATGCGGTACGTGAAGTATTCGTACGTTTATTTGAAGAAGGTCTAATTTATCGTGGTAAACGCCTTGTAAACTGGGATCCCGTGCTTGAAACAGCTGTATCCGATTTGGAAGTGGTACACGAAGAAGAAGCTGGTCACTTCTGGCATATTCAGTATCCCTATGCAGATGATGCATCTAAACATTTGGTTGTAGCTACAACACGTCCTGAAACATTGCTTGGTGATGGTGCAGTTGCCGTCCATCCAGATGATGAGCGTTACAAAGATTTGATTGGCAAGGAGCTCGTATTGCCTCTTTGTGGCCGTACAATTCCTGTGGTTGCTGATGATTATGTTGATCCTGAATTTGGTACAGGTTGTGTGAAGATTACACCAGCCCATGATTTTAACGATTATGAAGTCGGTAAACGCCATGATTTGCCGATGCGCAATATCTTTACCAACACTGCACACATCAATGATGAAGATTTCATTCCTGAGCAGTATGTTGGCTTAGATAGGTATGAAGCGCGTGAACGTATCGTTGCTGATTTGAAAACTGAAGGTTTACTCTTTAAAACTGAAGAACATCTTCATAAAGTTGGCCGTGGTGACCGCTCAGGCTCTATTATCGAGCCATATCTGACTGATCAATGGTATGTTGCCATTCAAGACTTAGCAGATCCTGCGATTGAAGCCGTTGAAAGTGGTGATATTAAGTTTGTACCACAACATTGGGAAAAAACATATTTCGAGTGGATGCGTAATATCAATGATTGGTGTATTTCTCGCCAGCTTTGGTGGGGGCATCAAATCCCAGCTTGGTATTGTGCAGATTGCGATCATATTACTGTGGATAGAGGTACTCCAGATTGCTGCGGTGGCTGTAGTAGTAAGAATATCAAACAAGATGAAGATGTATTAGATACATGGTTCTCATCAGGTTTATGGCCATTTTCTACCCTTGATTGGCCTGAAAAATCCGAAGAAATGGAGAAGTTCTACTCTACTGATGTGCTGGTGACAGGTTTTGACATCATCTTCTTCTGGGTTGCCCGCATGATTATGATGGGCAAGAAGTTTACCGGTAAAGTACCGTTTAAAGATGTGTACATCCATGCTTTGATTCGTGATAAAGACGGCCAAAAAATGTCCAAATCTAAAGGTAATGTGGTTGATCCATTGGAAATGATTGAAGCATATGGCGCTGATGCCCTACGCTTTACATTGGCACACATGGCAACACCTGGTCGTGATGTAAAATTGGATATCAAACGCATTGAATCCAACCGTAACTTTATGAATAAAATTTGGAATGCATCACGTTTCGTATTTATGAACCGTGAAGATGTAAAGCCAGATAGCACTATCCAGCCTAAGAATGATGTGAACCGTTGGTTATTATCAGAGCTTAATACTTGCGCTCAAGAAGTGAATAAAGCTTTTGAAGAATACCGCTTTAATGAAGCTGCGAGCACGCTTTATAACTTTATTTGGGGAACCTACTGTGATTGGTATGTGGAAGCATCGAAAGTATCGCTTTATAAAGGTGATGCCGAAGACAAACGTGAAACCCAAGTAGTGATGCTCACTGCTTTGGATGGCTGGTTGCGCCTGTTGCATCCTATCGCTCCGTTTATCACAGAGTCCATCTTCCAAGAATTACATGGCGAAGAGGCACGTTTGGTGACTGATGAGTGGCGTACAGAGTTTGCATCTGATGATGGTGCAAAAGCACGTATGCAACGTATCATGGACATCGTGAATGCCATTCGCTCCATCCGTGGTGAAATGAATGTGTCTCCTGGTAAAAAGGTGGAAGCGCACTTTGCAGTATCTAACGGACTTAAAGCAGAGCTTGAGCCACAAGCAAAAGTATTAGCAAGTCTTGCGAAGTTAGAGTCTATCACTTGGGTTGCAGCTGATGCAGAAGTTGAAAATGCAGCGCTTGCACCACTCACAGGCCTTAATATTTTCTTGCCACTAGCAGGTTTAGTTAACGTAGTAGAAGAGCTAACGCGTGTAGGAAAAAATATGGAAAAAATCCAAAAAGAAATGGGTGGTCTCAAAGGTCGTTTGAATAATGACAAGTTTGTTGCCAGCGCACCAGAAGCTGTGGTGACTAAAGCCCGCGCCGACTTGGCAGAGCTTGAAGCAAAATTAAACGAGCTTGAAACCTCCAAAACCAAACTGGAAGCATTAGCTTGATAGGTTTATAATCAAATCATGAATGTAACTATTCAGCATAGTTATAAATGAATCCGTAGCTGTTCAGATGACCGTGTTTTTCTTCTATCACCAACAGTAGCCGCTTTAGGCGAGGCGAAAAAGCGCATGAC
>CAYPXU010000074.1:0-8455 GCA_964414875.1 uncultured Zetaproteobacteria bacterium
CGCAAATCCATTTTCTGGATGACGGCAGGGCCTAGCTGACGCTGCCAACTGGCAATGGTATCCAGTCGTACCTGCTTGCCTGTGGGTGTGCGCAAGTATATTTTAGTTAAATCATCGGGCTGTGCGAGCTGTCCATGTTTCACTTTTAAGCGTATATTGTAACGATTGCCATCGCCAGGCTGATCATTGAACTTGGCAACATCATAACCACCAGCCAACACACCAACAGTTTGGGCAATGTCTGCAGCGGAAATACCCAAATCCCGCGCTCGCTCACGATCGACATGCAAGGTCAACTGTGGCAAATCCAGTTGCAGGTCAAGATCAAGATGCCCCATGCCAGCTAACACATCCAGCTTCTGCTTCAGCTCGCGTGATAATCTGGCAACCTCATCAAGATCAGGTCCTGTGAGCGCAAATTGCATGGGTTCGCCACGCTGTCCACCACCGACAATCGGTACCTTGATGGCAAAGGCATGCAAGCCAGGAATTTGCCCCAGTTTCGCTTGAATCTCAGGAATAATATCCCACTGTTTGCGACTACGTTCCGCCTTGTTGCTCAAGCGAACAAAAGCCATGCCCTGATTCACCTGTCCGCGTTGCCCTGAACCAATAATAGTAAAATAGCTCCGCACATCTGGGTCACTGGCAAGCACAGATTCCATCTCCTTCAGGCGCATACCCGTATCGCTCACCGACGAGCCCAGTGGTGCCTTGAAAATGATCATAAAGCGACCTTCATCCTCTTCTGGCACAAAGCCTTTACCAATCAAACCAAACAGTGTTGTGCTGGCGATAAACAACGCCATCGATCCTGCCAACACCTTCCAGCGATGATTCAAACATCCATTCAATACATAACGGTAGAAGGTATCGAGTAGCATAAATCCTCGGTCAAATAGCTTATAAATATGACCGTGTTTTTTCTCCACATGCAGATAGCGGGAGCAAAGCATCGGAATCAGGGTAAGAGCAACAAACAGAGATGCCAGCACACCAAAGCTAACAATCACAGCGAAGGCATTGAAGAAACGCCCAATCATGCCATCCATAAATATTACAGGGGCAAAAATCGCCACAATACTCAAGCTGGCTGCAATAACGGCAAAGCTCACCTCTTTGCTACCGGAAATCGCCGCGCTTTTCGTATCAGGTTCCAATCCCTCTTCACGATGTCGGTAGATATTTTCCAACACCACAATAGCATCATCAACCACGATGCCAATCAATAACAGCAGGGCAAGCAGGGTCATTAAATTCAGCGTGAAGCCAAGAGCATAAGCAACGCCAATCGCCGCCAGCATAGAAACAGGAATCGCTGCAGTTACAATCAAGGTCGCCCGAATGCTTTTTAGAAACACCAGCACAACCACAAAAGCCAATAGAATCGATTCGATCAGATGCTCTTTTAGTCCATCGACAATACCCTGAATAATATCCGCATCATTGGAGGCAATATTAATCTCCAGCCCAGGCGGAAGTGCTGGCAAAATCTCTTCATGCAAGCGCCTCTTCACCTCATCCACAATAGCAACGGCATTGGCTCCTGTGACTTTTACAATGCCCAAACCAACGCTGGGCTTACCATCAAAACGAGCGATTTGCCTAAAGTCAGCCAGCCCATCTTCGATATTTGCAATATCAGCCAAGGTGATCGTACTGCCACCTTGGGCACGCACCACCATTTTTTTCAATGCCTCAGCAGTGTGAAACTCCATATCCAGTTTGATCATATATTCACGCTTGTCACCGGTCAGAAAACCACCAGGAAATTGAACATGCTCTTTTTGAAATGCCGCAATCACTTCGGGAACAGTCACAGCAAAACCCTGCATGCGATCTAAATCCAGCCATACGCGAATGGTGCGTTTTCGTTCACCCGCAATCTGCACTTCACCCACACCATTAATATTTTCCAAACGCTTTTTAATCACATTTCGAGCATACTGATTGAGCTGTTGAAGCGTGCGATCACCCGATAAAGAAAGCCATAAAACTGGTGCTGCACCAATTTCTACCTTGGCAACGACTGGAGGCTCACTACCTTTGGGGAGATCACGTAAAATCTGGTTTACCTTGGCTTGCACCTCGTTGAAGGCAACATCAATATCTTTAGAAAGAAGGAACTGCACCGTCACCACAGATACGCCAGGTGATGAAGAGGATATTACATGCTCAATGCCTGAAATACTGTTGACCTTTTCCTCGATAATGGATGTCATTGAAGCATCAACAATATCTGGATCTGCCCCCACCTGTACGGTAGTTACCGATACCATGGGGAAATCGACAGTCGGAAAACGATCCACACCTATGCGGTCATAACTAATGATACCAAACAATACCAACAGAGCAGACATCATCCATGCGAACACATGGCGGTTGATAGAGAGTTCAGGTAAACTCATTTTACACCTGCCTGAACTTGGATGCTTGCACCATCACTTAAGAATGGCGCGCCTGTTGCAGCTAACGTGACACCCGAACTTAAGCCATTGGTGATTTCAACATAACCTTCTCTGCGCACACCAGTATGAACAGTGCGTGCCTCAACCTTTTCACCTTGTAGTATATAAACGACCTCTCCAGCAGGACGCAGCACCACGCACTCTTCAGGCACCACAACGGCCTGCTTATGGGTCGCAATAATCAGCTCCGCAATAACGCTTCCCCCAGGGCGCCAATTACCTAGATTGTTCATTTTAACCCGTGCTTCAAAAGCATTCGATATCGATCCAATCATTGGGGTTACATCATTAATAAAGACGGAAACAAGCTGATTACTACCAGGCAAATGCATGCGTACTGGAGTGCCCGCCTTAACAGAATGAATCTTGGTTTCAGGGATCATAATGGAGACAACAAATTGATCTCTTGTAACCAATTGAAACATCGGCTTACCGACACCAATATAATCACCGGAGGCAACCCATCGTTGTTGAATAGTTCCTGCAACAGGTGCGGTAATATTGGTTCGCGCCAAATTATTTTCTGCCTGCCTGAGCTGCGCTTTTGCCACTTTCACTGACTTTTGTAAAGCTATCAACTGCGCTTCTGCCTGATCCAGCATCGTAGTAGAGACAAATTTATCTTCAGCCAGTGTTCTGTAGCGCTGAACAAGCCGCTCTTGTGCATTAGCCTGCGCCTTATCACGTGCTAGATTGGCTTCTGCTGTGGAAACAACGACCTGCATATCGGAAGTATCGAGTTGCGCCAGTAAATCACCTTTCGTAACCTTGTCCCCGATATCAACCATCACCTTACGTACACGTGCAGCTACTTCTGCAGCAATGGTTGTTGCTGCAGGATCAAGTACGCGCCCCAAAGCCTGCTCAATCACCTCAACATCGCGCAACCCACTTTTTACCGTTGTTATTTTTACAGACCTAACAGCATGCTGGCTTTTTATATCCGTTGCAGCTCCATCCTTCACTGCCTCTCCATCCCCACAAGATGCCAGCATAACAATCAACAATGACAGTATGACTCTATTCATTTTTTATCTCCTTGCGATGTAAAACCATTGAACAATAATTCAAACATGAGCTTTCCACTTTCCTGCTGGTTCTTGAATATATTGCCCGGAAAGTGTTGAAGCGCTGGCCAAGATTGAAAAAGGAATACATTCATTCCAGCCAGTGCTGCTGCCATATGGTCAGGATCAATATCACGTCTGATTTCACCACGCTCCTGGCATTTACATAACAATGATCTCAGAAGGGAAAAATATTCAGCAAATACTTGCTCTGCTAAGTCTTGCCCTCTTGAGCTACTGCCATCGAGCATTTCCCGAAGAATAAGTCTGGAGATGCTGCTGTTAGTATTGATATGTTTCAGATGTTCAGCAGAAAAATGTGCAAGCTGCTCCGTTGATGTACCATCAAGATCCTGCAACTCAGCTAGTAACTCATTCATATCCTGAAGGGCATATTTCAATACAGCCAAATACAATTCATCTTTCGATTTGAAATGGTGATATATATTAGCTTTTGATATGCCTGCATCAGAAGCAATCTGTTGCATGGATACGCCATCATAGCCGCGCTTGGCAAACAGCTTCTCTGCCGCAATAAGTATTTGTATTGCACTGCGTGTTAATGTCATTGGAATCCTTTGTATGCTGACCGAACGGTCGGTAGATTGCCACTTTGAATTTAAAACACAACCGTCAGCATACAATTAAACGCATAAAATCTCAGACCGATAGATACTCATTGCATGGGACTTGGTTTTTCAAGGTGCCCTATAGATTATGAAAATGGCAGATACACAAAATTATACACAGCCTCAAAAGGAGGCTTGTTCGTTTCATATTTCAAACGAGCAAGCCTCTGTCTGCAAATCAACTCCAGTCCAAACCTCCACCTGTTTGATACTCCGTCACCCGTGTTTCAAAGAAGTTTTTTTCTTTCTTTAAGTTGGCTTGTTCATCCAGCCACGGCAGAGCATTGGTCGCATCTGGGAAAGGCTCTTCCATATCCAATTGTTTAGCGCGGCGATTGGCAATAAAACGAAACTGGTTGATATGATCTTTAGCGCAATAACCTAAAATTGGCTCTGGCAACAAATAGTTGGCATAAGCAAGTTCTGCCTCTTCAGCTTCCAGCCACATTTCACGCACCAATTTTTTATCCAGTTCAATATTTTCTTCGTGCATGATTTGACGCACCACACGAATACCAAAACCTGCATGCATCACTTCATCACGCATAATATATTGCAATTGCTCAGCCGTACCTTTCATCAAACCACGGCGTTGTAGTGAAAAGATGGGTGAAAAACCATTATAAAACCAGCTTCCTTCAAAGACCGCAGCAAAGAAAAGATACGATAATACAAAATTATGCAACTCTTCCCTATCCGTAAAATCAATATCTGAACGAAGCACAGAATTCATGCGCCGATTGGCAATTTGAATTTTATGATTGATAGCAGGCACCACACGATAACGGTTATAAATTTCACTTTGGTCTATGCCAATGGATTCGATACAATGTTGGTATGTCCATGTATGCAAAGCTTCTTCATAGACCTGGCGCGCTTGATAAATTTGCAGTTCAGGTGCAGTCATTTTTTCCATCACTGCCAAACCGATATTACGCATCGCCAAAATGTCTGACGTGGTTAAATATGCCAACACATTTTCATACACATGCTTTTCTTCTAATGTCAGCTTATGATGATAATCATGCACATCCTGATTCATATTGATGTCCAACGGTGTCCAGTGGTTTTTGTTGGCTTTCAAAAAATACTGCCAAGCCCAAGGGTAGCGAAATGGTGCTAGCTGATTGATATCACTCATCCCCCCCACCACACGTTTGTCTTCAGCTCGAATAGGCTGAATATCTTCTGGCAGCAGCAATTCTTCAGCTGCTGCGCTAAGCTTTGATTCAGTAATATTTGTTACTGGCATTGTGGGCGGTGTCGCCGTTTCAAGTGGATTATCCCAATTTAACATGACATCCACCTTTATTGGCACGCTTCACAATCTGGATCGAGGATAGAGCAAACTTTAGGCTCATCTTCAAGCTGCGTGATGCTTTCTGTACTTTTCTCAACATGAGATGCGCCCATAGAGCGCAAATAATATGTCGTTTTCAAACCACGAACCCATGCCAGTTTATAGAGGTTATCGAGCTTTTTACCAGACGGTTCAGCCATATAAAGATTCAGGCTCTGTGCTTGATCAATCCATTTTTGACGACGTGCTGCCGCCTCAATCAACCAACATGAATCAATTTCAAAGGCCGTTGCATATTTTGTTTTGATATGATCTGGGACGCGTTCCATGCTTTGCACAGAGCCATCATAATATTTCAAATCATTGACCATCACCTCATCCCACAATCCCAAAGCCTTCAGATCATCGGCAAGATAATCATTCATGACTATAAATTCGCCTGAAAGATTGGATTTTACATAAAGGTTTTGATAACTCGGTTCAATACTTTGTGATACGCCGCAAATATTGGCAATGGTCGCTGTCGGCGCAATGGCAAGCACATTAGAGTTGCGCATACCTTGCTCTCGCACAGTTTGACGCAATACATCCCAATTCATGGTTGTAGATTCATCCACCTGAAGATATTGCTCACCCCGTTCCTTTTTTAACAACTGCAATGAATCAATCGGCAACACACCCTGACTCCATAGCGAGCCTTCAAAGCTGGCATAGCGACCACGCTCTGCTGCCAGATTGGATGATGCTTCAATCGCATAATAACTTACCATTTCCATGCTGCGATCTGAAAACTCCACAGCCTCTTCTGAAGAGTATGCCAGATTAAGCTGGTGCAATGTATCGGTAAAACCCATGATGCCCATGCCCACAGGGCGATGACGCAAGTTGGATTTTCGCGCTTGGGGAACACTATAATAATTATAATCAATCACATTATCCAGCATACGCATCGCTGTGGTAATGGTCTTTTGTAGCTTTACTTCATCCAAGCCCGTGCCATCAGCATTCACATGTTGTGCCAAATTAATAGAGCCCAGATTACACACTGCAATTTCAGATGCATTGGTATGCAAAGTAATTTCCGTACAAAGATTTGAAGAGCGAACCACACCCATATGCTGATTGGTATAGCGAATATTGCACGGATCTTTAAACGTTACCCAAGGGTGGCCTGTTTCAAATAACATGCCTAACATTTTTCGCCATAGTTCAACCGCGGGCAGTGTTTTAGACATTCGCATGTCACCACGGGCAGCTTTGGCTTCGTAAGCCTCATAAGCCTTTTCAAATGCTTTGCCTGTTAAATCATGCAAATCAGGAGCTTCTTCTGGAGAAAATAGTGTCCAGTCTGCTTCTTCAGCAATACGCTTCATAAACAAATCAGGAATCCAGTTGGCAGAGTTCATATCATGGGCACGACGGCGTTCATCACCTGTATTTTTTCGCAACTCTATAAAATCTTCGATATCAATATGCCATGTTTCTAAATACGCACATACCGCCCCTTTGCGTTTACCGCCCTGATTAACTGCCACAGCAGTATCATTGGCTACTTTCAAGAAGGGAATCACACCTTGTGACACACCATTGGTTCCCTTGATATATGCACCTAAACCGCGCACTGATGTCCAGTCATTGCCCAAACCGCCCGCATATTTGGAAAGAAGCGCGTTATCTTTTATGGCATCATAAATACCATCTAATGAATCAGGCACGGTTGTTAAATAACACGAAGACATTTGTGGACGTAATGTTCCTGAGTTAAACAATGTTGGTGTGCTACTCATAAAATCAAACGATGATAAAAGATTATAAAATTCAATCGCTCGGCTTTCGCGGTCTATCTCATTGATAGCAAGTCCCATGGCAACACGCATAAAAAATGCTTGAGGCAATTCAAATCGAATGTGCTCATGATGAATAAAATAACGATCATACAGTGTTTGCAAACCAAGATAAGTAAACTTATGGTCATTTTCCACTTTAAGCGCCTCCGCCAAAAGTTGAAGATCATAACGGGTTAATTCTTCATCCAATAAATCCAATTCGGCAGCTCTACGAATATAAGCTGGGAAATATTCTGAATAAAGTGTTGTCATCTCCTGCTGCGTTGCATCAACGCTCACACCTTCCACAAAGCTCAATGCCTCATGGCGCGCATTATCCAATAATATCCGTGCCGCAACTTGACTATAATTCGGTTCATTCTCAATCATACCACGCGCACTCATCACCAGTGCCAAGCGATAATCTTTTTCTTTCATGCCATCGAATATATTGTGCTGGATAGCCTCCATCATAACTTGTTTGTCTACATCGGAAAGTCCTTGTGTTGCTTCATCCACCAGGGCTTTTAAATACTGCTTATTTAAAGGCTGCTTCGAACCATCTGGCATTAAAAGATAAAAGCTTGGTGCATATTCAGGAGCTTTATCCTGTTTGATTTCACGCTCATCAGCTCTTGCTGCGCGGTATAACACATAAGCTCTAGCAACCTTATGATGCCCTTCACGCATCAAAGCCAGTTCTACCTGATCCTGAATATCTTCAATATGAATAGCACTATTTTCAGGCAAACGACGTATCAGTGCATCAACCACCTGTGATGTAAGCTTATCTACAACTTCATGCACACGTGCTGAAGCTGCAGCTGTTCCTCCCTCCGTAGCAAGAAATGCTTTGGTAATCGCAACCATGATTTTACTACTGTCAAATGATGTTGCTTTGCCATTACGACGCATCACTAGGTAGTTAAATATTTGGGGTTTAGAAATATTTTGAATGACTGGTGGTGGCGGTGTATCTATAAGTGATGAAATTTCGCTATGCATTGATGTCTCCCTAAGTTTTAATGAACGCGACAAAGAGAGAATAGCAAGAAAAATATGTTTCGTTACCACCCTGAACCTTTACGCGAGGCCTGGATATATTACTAATTAGACTCTCCTCAGAAACATTCAACTCATTGATATATTGAGTAAAAATGTTGTT
>CAYPXU010000075.1:0-8439 GCA_964414875.1 uncultured Zetaproteobacteria bacterium
TGGAACAGCGTAATATGCTACTGGCTTTCGCACTATCGATTGCGATTTTACTCGGGTGGGGAGTGATTTTTCCACAAGCTGAGACAGAGACAGTTGAATCGAAGGTCGTATCTGAAAATACACCCGTGGCGGTTGATGACCATCAAGCGCCTGAGCTAAGACCTGTGGATATGGATGTGAAGTCTATTGAACAGGTGTCTAGCAGTATTGAAGCCAGTGCCTTAAAAGTATTTTATATGAGTAATGATAAGCTTCATATAGGTATGGATGATCGTGGTTGGTTAACAGAAGGTGAGCTACGTGCTTACAGTGAAACGACTGAGCCAGATTCTAAACTTGTAAGTGTTTTACATACAGGTGAAGGGCATAATCTTTATGTGAATTCGGGTGTGTTGGGTCATAAGCGTGCAACAGCCTTTAAGCAGGTTTCTACATCTGCTTCAGCCAACACTCAGACCCAAGTTTTTCAAGCAACATTGGATAATGGTAAGGTATGGCAACGTTCGTTAAGTTTAACCACAGGCTCGTATGTTGTGCATGTTGAAGACCGTATCCTTAATGGTGGTGGCATGAAAATGTTCCGTCAGGTGGTAGAGCGTAACCCTGACAAAAGCAAAGATACATTCTATGAGCATATGGGGCCAACAGGCCTACTAAGTGGTGAGTTAAAAGAACCAAGTTATGATGATTTGGATGAAACACCTGTAAAACTGGCTGCGATTGGTGGCTGGACAGGTATGATGGATCGTTATTTTATCACGGCATTAATTAGTCAGAAAGAGCATGATTATCGTTATTATTATAAAGGTGATGGTCGTTCTTACCAAGCAGGTGTGTTGGATGATGGTGTTCTAGAGCAAGAAGATGCTGTTTTTGCATCGGATATTTATATTGGCCCTAAATCTATTCCTTTGATGAAGACGCTGGGTGTTGGTTTGGAACGTTCAGTAGACTTTGGTGTGTTTTCATTTATCGCCAAACCTATGCATAAATTTATGATGTGGATGTTCCAGTATGTTCAGAACTTCGGTTGGTGCATCATTTTACTTGTGGTTGTGATTAAGATTATTTTCTTTTACCCAACCCATAAAGCTTATTCATCCATGGCTGGTATGCGTAAAATTCAGCCAGAAATGGTTCGTTTGAAAGAGTTGTACGGTGAAGACCGCCAAAAAATGGGTCAGGAAATGATGAAGCTTTATAAGAAGAATAAAGTGAATCCGATGGGTGGTTGTTTACCTATTTTAATTCAGATTCCTGTATTCTTTGCTTTGTATAAGGTTCTATTGATGTCGATTGAAATGCGCCAGGCACCTTTTATTGGCTGGTTGCAAGATTTATCTGTTCAGGATCCATATTTCATTTTACCTGTTGTTATGGGTATTTCTATGTTTATCCAACAGAAATTGAATCCACAACCAGCTGATCCGATGCAAGCAAAAATTATGCAGTTCTTACCACCAGTATTTACTATTATGTTCTTATTCTTCCCATCAGGTTTGGTATTATACTGGGTTGTGAACAATACTTTAGCGATTGCACAGCAGTGGTATGTGATGAAGAAGCTTAACGCTCTGTAGTTCACCTTATGAAATCCACCACGACCATAGCTGCGATTGCAACCCCCGTGGGGCGTGGTGGTATTGGTATTATTCGTTTATCAGGTCCTAAAGCTTTAAGTATTGTGAAAAGCTTGTCCCATCGTGAAAATTTTGTGCCTCGCACGCCTCAATTGTGTGCGTGGAAAGATGTGGATGGTGAGATCATTGATTCAGGGTTGGTTTTGTATTTTTCTGGACCTGCTTCTTATACAGGTGAAGATGTTGTCGAGTTGCAGGGGCATGGTAGCCCTGTTCTGTTGCATGCCTTATTGCGCCGTTGTATTGATTTGGGTTGTGTGCCAGCAGAGCCAGGAGAGTTTACACGTAGAGCGGTTGAGAATGGCTGTATGGACTTATCTCAGGCAGAAGCGGTTGTAGCATGTATTGATGCGGCAACAGAGCGCGCAGGTAAACAGGCACAAAAACATTTGGCTGGTGCGTTTGGTAAAAAAATCGAGGCTTTAATGCACGCATTAACAGGTGTTGTAGCACATGTTGAAGCATGTTTAGATTTTCCTGAAGAAGAAATCCCCGAGTTGTTTCTAAGCCAATTGTGCGATCAATTAAAAAAATATTTATGCATGCCAATGAATTCTTTGCTGGCTTCTGCCTCTTTTGGCGAGCGCCTATTCTCTGGTGCATCAATTGCCATTGTTGGGGCTCCTAATGTTGGGAAATCAAGTTTATTAAACTTATTATCTGGGCGTGAACGCGCTATTGTAAGTGATATGCCTGGCACAACGCGTGATGTCTTGGAAGTGGACTTTGAGATTCAAGGTATTCCTGTTCGCCTGATTGATACAGCGGGTATACGCGAAAGCGTGGATGTGATTGAACAAGAAGGGGTTCGCAGAGCCAAAGAGGCTGCAGATGTTGCGGATGTGGTGGTTTTTTTAGCTGATGCATCGCTTAAGGATACATGGTGCTTTGATGGGCATTATGATATTGCGGTGTTTAATAAAATTGATTTAATTGATGCATCCAAACATAAGGAAATGGACGGTATCATCTTATCAGCACGTACAGGCGAAGGCTTGAACTTGTTTTTAGAAGCAATGGCAGAGATGCTGGGTGAAAAGCTTGTGGATGGGGAAGATGTTTTTGTAACTAATGAGCGTCACCGAATTGCTATTCAACAGGCAAAAGAGCATCTGCAAGTGGCGATACCGATGTTAAAAAGCGAAGAGCAATTGGATTTAGCAGCCTTAGAGTTGAGGCGTGCATGGTCTGCTTTGGGTGTGATTATTGGTATAGGTGATGTTGAATATATTTTAGATAGGGTGTTTTCAGAATTCTGTATCGGAAAATAGTGTTTTTTCTTTATTTTTAGAGGTGTTTTTTCCTTGAATCACAGCTTCTCTAAGTTCATAATGCACATTCTTATTTTTGGTATTACTTTTTCAATGTGAAGTAAGGGATAAGGTGAAACTTTTTCAGCCGATGGTTGATGTTTTAATAGTGTCGGGTGAAAAGGTTTTATCTATATTTAGGCATTGAAAGGTGTTTATTGAAAAGGGTTTATTTAAGATTTTAATGAGTAGGAGAGGGGCAATATATGTCAGTTAAGCATCCAGTAATTTCTGTAACCGGTTCTTCCGGTGCGGGCACAAGTACAGCTAAGGTCGCCTTGGAGCACATCTTTCGTCGTGAAAAGATTACACCAGCGATTGTAGAAGGTGATTGCTTTCATAAGTATGGTCGTATTGAATTTAAAGAAAAGGCCAAAGAGTTTGAAGCTGCTGGTAAACGTTTGAGCCACTTTTCTGATGAAGCAAACTTGTTTGATAAAATTGCAGAGCTTTTTAAAGGTTATGGTGAAGAAGGTAAGGGCAAGGCTCGCACTTATGTTCATGATGATGAAGAAGCAAAAGTATATGGTGTTGATTCAGGTAAATTTACTGATTGGCGTGATATCGGTGAAGGCTCAGATTTGTTGTTTTATGAGGGTTTGCATGGCGGCGTAGAAGAAGTTCGCCCGTATGCTGATTTAATGATGGGTATTGTTCCCGTGGTAAACTTGGAGTGGATTCAAAAGGTTCATCGTGATACTGCGATGCGTGGTTATTCTGCTGAAGCAGTAGTTGAAAATATCTTGTCTCGTATGCATGATTATGTTCATTTCATTACGCCACAGTTCACACATACAGATATTAACTTTCAGCGCGTGCCGTTGGTAGATACATCCAACCCATTTGTTGCACGTGATGTTCCAACACCTGATGAAAGCTTGATGGTGATTCGTATTCGCAACCCTGACAAATGGGGTGTTGATTTCCCGTGGTTGCTATCTATGTTGAATGGTTCATTTATGTCGCGCCGTAATACCATTGTTTTACCATCATCGAAGATGTTATTGGCAATGGAATTGATTTTAGCGCCAATCGTTCATGATTTGATGGAAAAACGCAAATAAGTAGATGTTAATTATTTCCTAAAAAGGAGGCTTCGGCCTCCTTTTTTTGTGCCTTAAAATCAATATATAGGGTTTAATTCAGGAATGATCTTTTATGTTGTGGTTTGGTTTTAGATGTGTGGATTTCATGTTTGTATAAATTATGCTTGCAACATGAAGAAAAATAAATTGTTTCACGTGAAACACCCTGATGGTGTTGCAGATGTTATTGTTGTTGGTGCTGGTCATGCTGGTTGTGAGGCAGCTGCGGCTGCAGCGCGCCGTGGTGCAAAGGTTAGGCTTATAACCCAGAATCTTGATACGATTGCAAAGATGTCTTGTAACCCAGCGATTGGTGGCATTGGGAAAAGTCACTTGGTAAAAGAAGTTGATGCATTAGGCGGCTTGATGGGTGTGTGTGCAGATAAAGCAGCGATTCAATACCGTGTTCTAAACCAACGAAAAGGCCCAGCCGTTCGCTCTACACGAGCCCAATGCGATCGTCGAATCTATCATATGGCTATGCGTGAGTTGTTGGATCAGCAGGACAACCTTTCACTTCATCAAGGCTCTATTAATGATTTAATCTTTGATGACGAGCGCGTGGTAGGGGTGGTTGATGAGTTAAACATTGCTCATTATGCAAAGGCAGTCGTATTAACCACTGGGACTTTTTTAGGTGGGCTTATTCATATTGGAGATAAAAAGTTCTCGGCAGGTCGCTCTGGTGATGCGGGCATTCAAGGTTTGACGCAGGAATTGTATCAAAAAGATTTACGCTTGGGGCGTTTAAAAACAGGAACACCACCTCGCTTGGATAAGAATAGTATTGCATGGGATGATTTGCAGCAGCAGCCTGGTGAGTATGATGTATTGCCTTTTTCAGGCGTGAATCATGCAGTTACGCAAGACCAGATTCCATGTGCTATTACACGCACAACACAACAAACGCATGATATTATTCGTGAAAACTTATCTCGATCACCGATGTATTCAGGTGATATTGAAAGCAAAGGACCGCGTTATTGCCCAAGTATTGAAGATAAAGTAGTGCGCTTCGCAGATAAAGATAGCCATCAAATTTTCTTAGAGCCAGAAGGTCGCGATCATGCAGAGGTCTACCCCAATGGTATTTCGACATCTTTACCGATAGATGTTCAGTGGCAGGTGGTGCGTTCAATCCCTGGTTTGGAGAAGGCTCTCATTATTCGACCAGGTTATGCTATTGAATATGACTATGTTGACCCAACGGAATTAAAGCCGACATTAGAGTGTAAGAAGGTTCTGGGTCTTTTTCATGCTGGTCAAATTAATGGTACGACAGGTTATGAAGAAGCCGCTGCGCAGGGCATCTTGGCTGGTATTAATGCTGCGGCACTGGCTTGTGATTTAGAGTCTTGGGTTCCAGATCGATCTGAAGCTTATCTTGGTGTGATGGTGGATGACTTGGTAACAAAAGGCGTAAGTGAGCCATATCGCATGTTTACATCACGAGCGGAGTTCCGTTTGTATTTGCGAGAAGATAATGCGGACTTGCGCTTGGGTATGGCTGCCGTTCGTTTGGGTTTATATGATACAGCAAGGTTGGATTTTTATAGTCAACGGGAAGCGTGTGTGCAGTCCATAATCGAAGAAGCCAAGGCTATGATGATTGGTAGTGGTAAAGTATGGGCGGAGCGATTGCAGGCTTTCGATTTACCAGTAACACAACAGGGCATTTATTTACCAGCTTATTGCCATCGACAGGATGTGGATATGAACGAGGCTCTGAAGCTTCTTGAAGGCTTTAAAGATCTCTCGATTCAAGATATGGCGAGTTTAAAAGCAGAAATACACTATGATGGTTACTTGGATAAGCAAGCCATTGAGGTGCAGCGTTTTAAAGATATGGAAGGGCGCAAGATACCGAGTGATTTGGACTATACACAAGTCAAAGGTTTGAGTATTGAATGCCAGCAAAAGTTGGCGGATGTTCAGCCTGATAATCTGGGTCAGGCGATTCGTATTTCTGGTGTTACACCTGCTGCCGTTACATGCTTAATGATTTATTTACATCAAAAAGAAACTGCATCATGAAAGAAAAACTAGAGATATATACAAAAGAGGTTTTACGTTTTCGCAAAGCTCTAAATCTAACATCAATTTCTGATGCTCATGTGTTTGATAGGCGTTTTGTTCAGCCGTCTGTGGCATTGAAAAATTGGATGCCAGAGCAGGGTAGGTTGCTGGATATTGGTAGTGGTATGGGTGTTCCCGGCATACCACTTTTAATCGTTCAGCCGCAGCTGCAAGGTGTATTGGTTGAGCGTCGAAAAAAGCGGGCTGAGTTTCTTCGACATTTAGGACGGGTTTTGGAATTAAATATCGAGGTTTATGATGCTGACATCAATGATTTAGAATCACTATCTGTGGATGTGTGTGTGGCTCGGGCGGTAACCAATGTTAAAGGCTTGTTGGATATGTGCTCAAGACATGTCAATAGCAATGCCGTTGCTGTGTTTCCTGTACCTAGGGAACAGGCCTCAGTCAATGTTGATGGATGGGCTTTGAATGAGTTGGGAGATGTGGATGCGATTGAGGAACAGCAAGTGCAGTGCTACTCTTGGTTGAGATGAGTATGATTGGGGTTTATTTTGATAGGCAAGGGGTTTCACGTGAAACATCATAATCTTGGGTGGGTGATTTCAATTGCCAATCAAAAAGGCGGTGTTGGAAAAACCACCACCAGTATTAACTTAGCGGCATCTCTTGCTGTGTTGGAAAAGAGAGTCTTGCTTATGGATTTGGATCCACAAGGCAATAGTTCATCAGGTTTGGGTGTTGATAAAAAAGAAGTTGAATTGGGCATGTACGAAGTGTTAATGGGTGATAGTAGCTTGGCAGATGCTGTTGTTGAAACGCAGTGTGAAAACTTATCCTTGCTTGCTGCAACCATGGATTTGGCAGGTTCGGAAGTTGAACTAGTGAATAAAGAAAAACGAGAGCATCGTTTGCAAAAAGCGTTTTCAGAATATAATGGTAAACCTTTTGATTATGTGATTATTGACTGCCCACCAGCATTGAATATTTTAACGTTAAATGCCTTAACAGCTTCGGATGCTGTGATGATTACATTACAAACAGAGTTTTATGCGATGGAAGGCTTGAGTCAGCTTATGGATACCATTCGCCGTGTTCGAGGTGCTTTAAATCCAGCTTTACTTATGGATGGTATTTTATTAACGATGGTAGATCGTAGGAATAATTTGGCACAGCAGGTTGAGGGTGAAGTGCGTGACTATTTCGGAAACCAAGTTTATCAGCAGGTCATTCCACGTAATGTGCGTTTATCAGAAGCTCCAAGTTATGGTGTTCCTGTTATGCATCACGATATTCGTTCGGCTGGAGCGAAAGCTTATTTGCAGGTTGCGCAAGAATTCATGCAGCGTCAGGGGTAGGGGGAATGGTTGTGAAGAAAACAATAAAAAAACGTGCTTTGGGACGAGGGCTAGATGCTTTGCTGGCTGATAAGCCAACTGTGGATGTATTAAATCAATCTTCTAAAATATTAATTTCAAAAATTAAGCCCAACCGTTATCAACCAAGGTCGCACTTTGATGAAAAACAGTTGGCATCGTTAACTGAGTCTATTCGTAAAGACGGTGTGTTGATGCCGGTTCTCTTACGCATGCAGGGCGATGGTTATGAGCTGATTGCAGGTGAGCGACGTTGGCGTGCATCGCAGGCTGTGGGTTTGTTGGAAATTCCAGCAGTCGTGCGCGAAGTGGATGATTTACAAGCTTTGGAATTGGCAATTATTGAGAATGAACAGCGTGATGACTTAACCGCCGTTGAATCGGCAAGGGCATATAAACGTTTGATTGATGAGTTTTCTTTTACGCAGCAACAAGTCGCCGAGAGCATTGGTGTATCACGGGTGCAAGTAAGTAATTTAATCCGTTTGTTGCAACTACCCTTATCTATCCAAGAAATGATTGAGCAAAGATTGTTAACGATGGGTAATGCTCGTCCATTGGTGGGTTTGGAGGCGGCCAAGGCTGAAGCATTGGCGCGGAAATGTGTTGCCGAGCAGTGGAGTGCCAGGCAAATGGAGAAAGAGGCTAAGCGTGTATTGCATGATCATACAAGCCCTGCTTCAGAGGTCGCTATAGATGCAGATGTTGCAGCCCTTCAGGATGAGTTGATGCGCACATTGGGTTTGCCCGTTAGCCTATGTTGTAAAAAGAATGGTTCGGGAGAGCTCAGGATTAGTTATAGCCGCGCACAAGAACTTGATGGTGTATTGCGGCGTTTGCGCGCATCTTTATAGATAGATTCCCCTCATAAACTAGAAATCCTTATGCATAGCAATAAAAATCTGACGTTGTGTATTCATTTCGTGCAGGCTTATAGTGGGCGGACTCAAAGTATAAGTGCAACAGCGATTGAGGTTAAATTGCTGGCATG
>CAYPXU010000076.1:0-8428 GCA_964414875.1 uncultured Zetaproteobacteria bacterium
CTGCGCCAGCGCAGTATCCAGTGCTTTATCTTTATCCGACATATTCCCTCCGACGTTGCTGAATCCGAGCCAGTTTCGCCAATCATTCTATTTACAATATCACACCACTTAAAGCTTTGCGAACGGTAACAGCCAACATCACCCACAACAACGGGCATGTTCAGCAAACCGTCATGCCTCGCACATTCTTTGCTATGATTACATTCTTCTCTATCAAAGAGCTGCCAAAGCAGCATTAAATACTGCACTTGGGCGCATAGATTTTTCCAATTTTATTGGATCAGCATGGAAATAACCACCCATATCCACAGCTTTTCCTTGCGCCGCATTCAATGCTTGCACAATCACTTGTTCTTTCTCTATGAGTTGTTCAGCCAACGCTGCAAACCTATCTTTTAATCCTAGGTCATCATTCTGCTCTGCCAAAGCTTCAGCCCAATACATCGCCAAATAGAAATGACTGCCACGATTATCCAACTCACCAACTTTGCGTGATGGTGATTTATTCTCTTTTAAGAACTTGGCATTGGCGGCATTTAGCGCATTTGCCAAGACCAAGGCTTTGGTATTTCCCGTCTTCGCAGCCAAATCTTCAAGGGATACAGCTAATGCTAAAAACTCACCCAGCGAATCCCAGCGCAAATGTCCTTCTTGTGCAAACTGCTGCACATGTTTGGGCGCAGAACCACCCGCCCCTGTTTCAAACAAACCACCACCCGCCAATAATGGTACAATTGAAAGCATTTTAGAACTTGTGCCAAGCTCCAGAATTGGGAATAAATCGGTTAAATAATCACGGAATATGTTGCCCGTCACTGAAATAGTATCTTTGCCTTCTTTCACGCGTTTTAAAGCATGCTGAATTGCATCTTGGGGTGATAATATCTGAATATCTAAACCTTTAACATCATAATCCTGCAAATATTTTTCTACTTTCTTGATTAAGTTTGCATCATGTCCACGTTTTGCATCAAGCCAAAATACGGTTGGATTATGGGTCGCTTTAGCACGGTTCACTGCCAATTTCACCCAATCACGAATCGGCGCATCTTTGGTTTGGCACATGCGCCAAATATCACCCTTCTCTACCTTGTGTTCCATCAACACATCACCTGCTTGATTCAATACGCGTACCACACCAGTTACAGGAATCTCAAAGGTCTTGTCATGTGAACCATATTCTTCGGCTTTTTGCGCCATAAGCCCAACATTTGCCACATTTCCCATCGTTTTAGGATCAAATGCACCATTTTCTTTACAAAATTGAATCGTTTCTTGATACATCCCCGCATAACAACGATCTGGAATCATGGCTTTGGTATCATGCAGTTGACCATCCGCCCCCCACATTTTACCCGATGAGCGAATCGCCGCTGGCATGGATGCATCAATAATCACATCACTCGGCACATGTAAGTTGGTAATGCCTTTATCTGAATCCACCATGGCAAGGGCAGGATTGTTTTGATAAACCGCCTGAATATCTGCTTCAATAGCTTGACGCTCTGCCTCTGGCAAAGAAGCAATCTTGGCATACACATCACCCAAACCATTGTTGGCATCCACAGCAAGCTCTGTAAATACATCCGCGTATTTCTCAAAGACATCCTTAAAATACACCGTCACCGCATGGCCAAAGATAATCGGATCAGATACTTTCATCATCGTGGCTTTCAAATGCAGTGATAACATCATGCCACTTTTCTTCGCATCAGCAATTTGCTCGGCATAAAACGCACGCAAAGCAGATACGCTCATCACCGTTGCATCAATCACTTCACCTTTTTGAACCTTTAAATTTTCTTTTAAGGTAATGTTTTGCCCGTCATCCGTTGATAGTTGAATAGCAACACTATCCGCCTGAGTCAAAACAACCGATTGCTCACTGCCATAAAAATCACCACCGGACATATGTGCAACATGCGTCTTTGAATCATTGCTCCAAGCCCCCATCGAATGTGGGTTGTCTTTGGCATATTGTTTCACGGCTGCTGCCACACGGCGATCAGAGTTACCTTCACGCAGCACGGGATTCACCGCAGAGCCCAAAACCTTGGCATAACGCGCTTTAACCGCCTTTTCTTCATCTGTTTGTGCATCTTCGGGATAATTGGGGATATCAAAGCCATGCGCCTGAAGCTCTTTAATCGCAGCTTGAAGCTGTGGCACAGAGGCACTGATATTAGGCAGTTTAATAATATTTGTATCAGGACATTGCGTAAGCTTACCCAATTCCGCCAGGGTATCGCTTTGCTTTTGATCTTCCGTTAAATTCTCGGGGACATTCGCCAAAATTCTTGCCGCAAGCGATATATCTCGGCTCTCAACATGCACATCGGCAGCTTGCGTGAATGCCTGCACGATAGGAAAAAAGGAATAAGTTGCTAAAGCTGGTGCCTCATCTGTTTTGGTATAGATGATGGTAGGTGTTTTTGAAGTCATGGCTATCCTGTGACAATATCTTTGATGGGCGATATTTTAGCATCTTTATGAACATTGAGAAAGAATCCAACCTAGATCCAATATTTGTGAATCATCTGGCTTTGGTTATCATCTCTGAACTTTCCCTTAAGGATTTTTTTTATGCCTCATGCAGCAACTGTTTATTTAAAAGATTATCAAGCCCCTGCTTTTTGGGTGGAACATATTCACCTGACATTCACACTTCAAGCCACAAACACAGAGGTTGTTTCACTGGTTCATTACAAACGCAACCCCGATTCAGCCAATAAAACACTTGAGCTTGATGGTTGTTCTTTGGAATTATTGGATATTCAACTCGATGGGAAGATATTGCCAAAAGAAGCCTATCAACACCATGAACAGGGTCTCTCCATCGATAAGCTTCCAGATAGTTTTTTATTAAAAATCACCACACGTATAAACCCCGAAACCAATACAGCATTGGAAGGTTTGTATCGCTCATCAGGCAACTATTGCACCCAATGCGAAGCAGAAGGCTTTCGCCGCATCACTTATTACCAAGATAGACCCGATATCATGGCTCCATTTACGGTTAAAATCATTGCAGACAAAACCACAAATCCTGTCTTGCTCTCCAATGGCAACCCTATCGCAGCAGGTGATTTGGCAGGTGGTTTACATTGGCTAGAATGGCAAGACCCATTTGCCAAACCCTGCTATTTATTTGCTTTGGTTGCAGGAGATTTAGCCAAAGTTGAAGATACATTCACCACCCAATCAGGACGTGAAATCAGCTTACAAATTTACACCGAAGAACATCATATTCATCAATGCGATTTTGCTATGGCATCACTCAAACGCGCTATGGCATGGGATGAGCAACGCTTTGGACTGGAATACGATTTGGACTTATTCATGATTGTCGCAGTCGATGATTTTAATATGGGCGCAATGGAAAATAAGGGTTTAAATATCTTTAACTCCCGCCTTGTCTTTGCAAGTCCTGAAACAGCAACAGATAATGATTATATTGCTATTGAAGCAGTGATTGGGCATGAGTATTTTCATAATTGGACGGGCAATCGGGTAACTTGTCGTGATTGGTTTCAATTGAGCCTGAAAGAAGGTTTGACCGTGTTCCGCGACCAAGAGTTTACCGCCGATCATCATGCAAGGGCTGTCAAACGTATTGAAGATGTTCGTTTGTTACGCGCCCACCAGTTTGCCGAAGATGCTAGCCCCATGGCGCATCCCATTCGCCCTGCCTCTTTTGTTGAAATTAATAATTTCTATACCGTGACCATCTATGAAAAAGGCGCAGAGGTGGTGCGTTTGTATCATACCCTGCTTGGCGACGCGGGATTCCGCAAAGGTATGGACTTGTATTTTGAGCGTCATGATGGGCAAGCCGTGACCACAGAAGACTTTTTAAGCGCCATGGCTGATGCCAACAATCAAGACCTAAGCCAAATGCAAACATGGTATAAACAAGCTGGTACACCACGTTTAAAAGTGTCTTTAGACTATAATAAAACTACACAAACATGCACTTTAACTTGCGAGCAATCTTGCCCCAGCACAGCTGAATCCAAACATAAGAAACCATACCTTATTCCACTGAAAATGGCATTGTTGGATGAGGCTGGAAAGATGTTAGGAAAAGAATCTACCTTACTGATAACAAAGGAAAAACAATCATTTACCTTTGATCATATAAACAGCCAGCCTATTCCATCTTTGCTACGTGATTTCTCAGCACCTGTGATTCTTGAATATGATTATTCCGACACTGATTACGCCTTTTTAATGCAGTTCGATGACAATGCATTTAACCGCTGGGCAGCAGCGCAAGCTTTGGCAAGTAACACTATTATCAAGATGGTGGAAACACCCCATGTTTCCACATCAACCATATGCGATGCATTCAAAACATTATTAGCCGATAATATTTTAGAACCAGCCCTCAAAGCCGAAGCTTTAAGCCTGCCATCTTTATCCGATATACAAGAAGCTTGGTTAGCCAAACATACGTTCATGAATCCTGTTGCGCTATTTGAAGCCAAAGAAAATTTACAAAAAATACTAGCTCAAGCATTGCAGAGCGACTTTTTGAGTACCTATCAATCTATGAGCACTGCAACAGGCTTAAGCGATGCAGCAATGCAAAAACGCAAACTTCAGAATGTTTGTTTATCCTATCTGCTCGCACTGGGCGATGATATGTTGGGCGTGGCATACAAACAATTTGAGAGTGCCAATAATATGAGCAATCAATATGCGGCATTATCACTACTTGCCAATCAGAATTGCCCACAACGTGAGCAAGCCCTAAAAGCTTTTGAAAAACAATGGGCAAATGAAAGCAATGTAATGGATAAATGGTTTGGCGTGCAGGCAAGCGCACCACTGCTTGGTACTTTAAAACATGTAAAAAGCTTGATGCAACATGCTAAGTTTTCTATGCAGAACCCAAATAAAGTTCGCGCCTTGATTGGTAGCTTTGCCATGCGCAATCCCAAATGTTTTCATGCTCAAGATGGCTCTGGTTATAGCTTTGTTGCCGAGCAAGTGTTGGCATTGGATAAACTAAATCCACAAATTGCAGCTCGTATGGTGCGTGCATTGATGGATTGGAAACGCTTAGAACCTAAGCGCAAAACTGTGATGAAAGAGCAGCTGCAACGCATTGCCGATAACAAAAGCTTATCAGGTGATGTTTATGAAATTGTGAATAAAAGTTTGCAGTAAACCCAATAACCATGACTTAAAGCGAAAAAGCGCAATCCGAAAGAGGGGGGTATAAATATCATTTCTTCTTAGGGCGAAACACCTTGCATTGGGTTGGTTCTGCTTCCAGATAAGGACCTTCAATCAAATCAATACAATAAGGTACAGCGGGAAACACTGCATTCAGGCAGTCATCAATAGCAGAAGGTTTACCAGGTAGATTGATGATAAGTGATTTACCGTAAATACCCGCCGTTTGTCGTGATAAAATCGCAGTAGGCACAAACTTCAACGATTCCTGACGCATCAACTCACCAAAACCCGGCATCATTTTTTCACACACAGCTTCAGTGGCTTCAGGTGTCACATCACGCACCGCAGGCCCCGTGCCACCCGTGGTCACAATCAAGCAACAACCTTCATCATCAGCCAATGCTTTGATGGTGGTTTCAATGCCAGCTTGCTCATCAGGAATGATGCGACTTATTGCTTGCCATTCCGATGATAAAACACGTCTGAACCACGCTTGCATGGCAGGGCCACCCAAATCCTCATACTCACCGCGACTAGCGCGATCTGAAACTGTAATAAATCCAATTTTTGCTTTCATAGTCATCCTTGTTGCGTCATTCCCATATAAAGGGAAATCCTTATGTTTATTTACACCTCTTGTCATTTCGACCGCAGCGGAGAAATATCTAAGATGTTTCGACTACGCTCAACATGACATATTTGTCCGTCATTCCCGCGAAGGCGGGAACCCAAAGTTTAAGTGCTGGATACCCGTCTGCACGGGTATGACGAAATCACTTACCCAAAATCTTCTTTTTGAAAATCCATATTCTGCAATAGCTGCACAGAAGCCATATCACCTTGTTTTAAGCTTCCTAATTCAGCAGGAATTGCTAGCAAAGCTTCTGCCAACGCCATCGACATCAACACCCCGCTTCCTTGCGCCCCTGTAGAAGTCGCAACATAACCTTGTTCATCGCGCTTTAGTGTTACACGGATAAAGATAGTCTTACCAAGACTACCTTTGATATCATGTGCCAAACGCGCTTGGATAGTACGACGGAAAAGTTTTTTATGCCCCATGCTCTGGCGCAAAGCTGGTGCTACAAATTGTTCAAAACACACCATACTTGCAACGGGATTACCGGGCAGTCCAAATACCGCAGTCCCACTTTTTGATGTACCAAATGCCAGTGGGTGCCCTGGGCGCATCGCTACACGCCAAAAATGCATGCTGATACCCAAAGCTTCTAAAGTTGGGCGCACAAAATCATGATGCCCAACCGATACACCACCCGAAGCAAGCAATACATCATATTTCAAACCTTCGGCAAGCTTGGTTTTTAAATCTTCTTCATTGTCTTTGGCGATGCCCAACAACGTTGCCTCTATGCCCAATGATTTACACTGTGCATACAAGGCATGGGAATTGGCATTGGGTATTTTATTCTCATCAATCGGATCATCAATCGCTTCCAACTCATCACCTGTTGAAAGGATTGCCACCGTTGGTTTTGCAAACACTGGCACGTGTTTCCTTTTCACCATCGCCAAAATCGCCAACACACCTGGTGCGATGGTTGTACCTTTGGTGAGTACAACATGACCTGTTTTTAAATTCTCTCCCAAAGGACGAATATTCACACCTTGTTTCGGAGGAATAAGAATAGATACCACATCACCATCAAGCCTAGTATCTTCAACACGAATCACCGTATCAATACCAAGTGGTGTTGGCGCACCTGTCATAATACGCGCAGCCTGACCTTGTTCAATCTTAATCTGTGGCATTTGCCCTGCACGAATATCATCGACAACCGTTAAATTCACAGGTTTATCAGATGTTGCCAGTGTAATATCAGCAAAGCTTAGTGCATAACCATCCATCGCAGACACATCATAAGGCGGATGGTTGCGATTGGACAAAACATCCTCTGCCAATACCCGATCAAGTGAGTCATGCAATGCCACCATCTCAACCGTAGATCGTGTGATATGCTCTAAAATACAAGTTTGTGCAGCCCTTACCGAAAAATCACTCATTCAAAACTCTCCACTTTCTTTACATCCTCAACTGTATCCAAACTCAACAAACTTTTCAGTTCAGGATCAATCGCTTTCACTTGCTGCTCGCTTAATAAAAACGTATCCAAATTATCAAGCAAACGAATCATACTGCGTTGCCCTTGCATTATTCTAGTTTCCATCAAAGGCAAACACGTTTTGTTATAAAATCCAAACAGTGGTTGCGGTCTATCATATACGAATGGCACCACAGCATCATGCTGATTTCTAAACCCTGTCAAATGTTGAATCAGATTTGTTGAAATAAAAGGCATGTCACAGGCAATCACAAACACCCAATCAGTCTTCACAGACTCAAGTGCAGACTTGATACCCACCATAGGGCCACGATCTTCAGCTCCATCAACAATCTGTGGATATACAATATCAGGGCGTTTCTCTCGCACACTAATCAGAATGTCAGAAAACAGTGGTTCAAGCTGCGCGATCACATGTTCAAGCAGTGATTTTCCTGCCAACACAACACTGGCTTTATCAGAACCCATGCGTTTGGATTCACCACCCGTCAAAATGACAGCCGTACAGTTATCTATCTGCAACAAGACTTACACTTTCTCTTCTGGAATATAAATGCTTTCACCATCTAAACTGACGGCATTCTTATCCTGCCAATATTGTTCAATGCCTATAGTTTGCTCTTTTCGCATCGCCCATTCGTTCAGCATCTCTCGTTGACCCACAAAATCATACAAAGGCACGCCAAAACCACACGAGGTATGCACAAGATCAACATGCATATCAAAGACCTGCCTAGCACCAGGCAATGGCTCAAATAACCCATACAAATCATCCCAGCCTTCATCGCCCACATGAATCGTTTTGGCAGTGCCATACAAACGCAAAATCTTCGGTTTACCCTCAAAAGCACAAAACATAATCGTCATGCGATCATCGCGCTGCATATGCGCCGCAGTTTCATTGCCACTACCCGTCACATTTAACCAAACCACACGGTTCTTATCGATCACACGCAATGAATCCATGCCTTTAGGTGAAAGGTTGATACGACTATCCGCCGTAGCACTAGCCACAAAAAACATATGCTGTTCTTTGATAAATTGGATTTGTTTATCTTCTATTTCAGAAAATTTTTTACCCATTATTTATACTCCAAATATAACCATTACTAACTGATGTTACGCACCCTGCATTTTTTTTAAAATCTGCAATTGCTCAAATG
>CAYPXU010000077.1:0-8398 GCA_964414875.1 uncultured Zetaproteobacteria bacterium
TACTAGCACTACAAGAAATCAAGCCGATACTTTAGAAGTGCAATTTTTACAGCGTGTTACAGATAACTTGCATATTGAGTTGGGTGTAAGAGGGGCGCGAAGTCATGTATCCCTTAATGGTGTTACATCATCCTTTGGGACATATGGTGGGCACATCTTTGCCACATGGTACTTTGATAAACACAGGTCTACATTTAGTTCCGATTTGGAAAAATTTTAATCGTGTTAGATAAGGATGAATTATCCTCTGACAAGGTTCATATTGAGTTTGAATTACAAGATTCTTTACAAAACCAAGATGAGGTTTGTGAGGCTCGTCGCCATATGATTAAATTAGCAAGTAGTTTGATACTTGCCCTGCCTGCTTTGCCAGCATTATTATGGCTAGAAAGCCGTGATGTTTATGGTACAGAGAGTAAAGATGATGCTCTTGATACGTTTATGGGTTTATCTATTTTTTTAACAGCAAGGGATGACTTAAATTCTGAGATGGGCGCACAAATTTTACAAAAAATTATGCAGGAACCTTGGGGTAAGGAACACTTGCAACGTGTTCTTCAAAAAAGCCCTATAGAAGAAGGAAAAGCATTTAATAAATCCATCATGATGCGTTTGGATGCAGGTGAATTGTGGTTTGTTGGTCATCTTTTAACGACATGGATTACAGGCTCATATTTTCATGAGTCGGGAAACAATGTAATATCTTATGAGCATGCATTGATGCATGCAGCATTTCGCGATGTTTATCCTGAGCCGTATATCTGTTCTAGTGATTTTGCTTATTGGCAAACAGCACCCGTGTTGCAGTGAAAGAGGGCTCAGTAATACGTCCATATGTTGATTGTGTGGTAATTGGCTCGGGGGTCGCGGGGGCTCTTGTCGCAAAAACACTGAGCCAGTCAGGCATTAAGGTTCATATATTAGAGGCTGGAGGAACGATTGAGCGTCGGCAAGCGGTGGAAAAATACCAGCAGGCATGGGATCGAAATCTTACCTCCCCGTTTCCAGAATGGCCAAGAGCGACTTATCCTCGTGAAGAGGCACCTGAAAAATATTATGGTCATGCAAAACAGCCTTTTTACCAACCTAGTTTTCTAAAAGGCGTCGGGGGAACAACATGGCACTGGACGGGTATTACTCCACGTTTTCTGCCATCCGACTTTGAGATGAAGCATCAATACAATGTAGGCATAGATTGGCCTATGACATATGCCGACATTGAACCGTATTATGTTCAGGCGGAGCATGCTTTAGGCGTTTCTGGGAACAGCCTCGATGATCACGGCTCGCCGCGTAGTGCTGATTATCCAATGCCAGCTATTCCACTGCCTTATAGTGACCAAGTTGTCGCAAAGCGTTTGCAAAAATATGGTATAGAAGTTGATGCTTTGCCTGCAGCACGCAATAGCCGTGATTATGCAGGAAGACCGCGCTGTTGTGGGTATGGGACATGTTCCCCTATTTGTCCTATAGGCGCATCGTATAGTGCTGATATTGATGTGCAAAAGGCAATCAGTCACGGCGCACATTTAACAGACCATGCCGTGGTATATCGTTTTGATATTGATGAGCAAGGAAATATATCCCGTGCTTATTTCAAACGCCCCGATGGAAGCTCGCACTATATTGAAGCCGATTTTTTTGTTTTGGCTTGTAACAGTATTGAAACCCCGCGATTAATGTTGTTAGCGGCACAAGAGTGTTGCCCGCATGGGCTGGGAAACCATTCGGGTATGGTGGGAAAAAATATGATGGATCATGTTTTGTTTCATTGTGATTATATGTTGGATGTGCCGTTATATATGGGGCGCGGCCCATTGAGTGTAAGTACATTGTTGATGGGTCGTGATGGCAGTTTTCGATCGGAATATGCGGCGGTAAAAATGTTTCTAGGCAATGATCGTAATGTCGGGCAAGTCGCGACTGATTTATTATCAGATTCTAAAAATTGGACTGATATTCTTACGCATATGCGGCATAAGCTTATTCATAAAGGTGTGATTGGAGGAGAAATTGAACAATTGCCAATGGAATCCAATCGCTTAACCCTTGATGAAAATAATTTGGACAGTCATGGTTTTCCATTACCCAAGATTAATTTGGCATTAAGTGATTATACACAAAAAGGCTTGGAAAAATGGCAAGCATTTACCTATGATTTAATTCATAAAATGGGTGGTCGCGAAGCACATATGGGCGTTAGCTTAACATCGCATCACCCTTGTGGAACGACTCGCATGGGGCTTGATGCAACAACATCGGTTGTGAATGAACAGTGTAAGAGCCATGATCATGATAACCTGTATGTGGCTGGCGGGAGCGTGTTTCCAACAATGGGCACAGCCAACCCAACCTTAACAATTGCAGCATTGGCATTGCGAATAGCAGCACATTTAAAAAAACGTATTCAGCCTTGAATCATGTGCGGTAGCCCTGTACATGGCTCTGCGATTTATTAAAAAGGATTGCAGCATGGTGGATGATACGTTTTTCGACTTCTTGCCTTGATGCCTTGATACCAAGTTGATGCATAGATGTGACAGGTGCATCGCGCATGCCGCAAGGTACGATGCCTGAAAAATGTTGCAAATTGGGTGAAATATTCAAGCTGACACCATGAAAGGTCACCCATTTGCGGCAGCGCACACCCACAGCTGCAATTTTTAGCCCATTCACCCACACGCCAATACCACGGGAATCGCGCGCGCCTTGAATATCAAAATCTTGCAAGGTGTTGATGATTAAACTTTCCAAACGCTGGACATGCAGGTGCAAATCTTTTTCTTGTTGAATATCCATCAATGCATAACAAATCACCTGTCCAGGCCCATGATATGTCACTTCGCCACCACGCCCCGTAGGGTAAACGGCAATGCTTTCACCGTTTATTTCACGTGTTAATACATCGGATGCTTGGGCGGATGTCCCGAGTGTATAGGTTGGTGGATGTTCAGTTAGAATAAGCGTGTTGGGCGCGTTGCCGTTTAGAATATCAGCAACTATGCTTTCCTGCTCATCGATGGACTCTGGGTAAGCTTGTTGTTGGTGGTGGATCATTTGCATGCCCTAAGCTTAACCTTTTTTCACTGTATTTGTACAAAGCGAGCTAGTCTCTTAGAGTCTCCGCCCTTATATGCTAAAGGGAGAATGCTGTGTCCAAAGCCCAGAAAAATGTAAAAGACGATGATGTGATTGAAAGCTTAAGCTTTGAAGGCGCACTGACGGAGCTGAGTGGATTGGTAGAGCAGTTGGAATCGGGTGAAATGTCTTTGGAAGATAGTGTGTCATCTTTTGAAAAGGGCGTGAAACTTTCACGACGTTGTGAATCCTTACTTGATGGTGCGGAGCAGCGTTTACAAATTCTTAATGGCAATGACGAATGACCAATAAAGTCATGCAAGCGCCTGATTTTTTGGCTCATGATGCCAAGAAACTTGAAGAAGCTGTGAAAAAAGTAATGGCTGAACGCCAGCAGGTGGTTGAGCCGCGTTTGTGGGATGCCATGTCTTATGCCTTGCTTGCGGGTGGTAAACGTGTGCGCCCCGCATTGGTTTTGGCTTGTTTTAAAGCTTGTGGTGGCATGAATGAAAGCGTGGCGATGCCTGTGGCTATCAGTATTGAATGTATGCATACGTATTCGTTGATTCACGATGATTTACCCTGCATGGATGATGATGATTTGCGCCGTGGTAATCCTACATGCCATAAGAAATTTGATGAAGCGACTGCCGTTTTGGCTGCCGATGCCTTGCAAGCACTCGCTTTTGAACTCTTAACACATATAGATGTGTCTGCTGATACACGCATTGAATTGGTACGCCGATTAGCCGTTGCTGCGGGTGCGCAAGGCATGGTTGGTGGGCAAATGATGGATATGTGTGCCGAAGCGGGTGGTGTAAATAGCATTTTAGAAGTTGAGCGCATTCATTTACATAAAACAGGTGCTTTGATTCGTTATAGTTGTGAGGCGGGTGCTTTGCTTGCGGGTGCAAGTGAGACAGGACTGCATGCTTGCTCACGTTATGGCGAGGCTGTTGGCTTATTATTCCAAATTGCTGATGATATTTTGGATGCCACGGCAACATCAGAAGATTTGGGTAAAAGTGTGGGTAAAGATGAGGCGCAAAACAAAGCGACCTATGTCTCCATTGAAGGTTTGCCACGGGCGCATGAATTGGCAGAGAATTTAAGGGCGATTGCATTAGAATCATGTGATGAACTGCTTGAACATGGTGAGGGTTTAAAGGCTCTTGCCGATTATATTTTGGAGCGTGGCCAATGAGTTATTCCTTGTTAAAAAGCATTCAAGGCACTGCCGATGTGAAGGCTTTAGCACGTCAACAATTGCCACAGTTGGCGCAGGAAATGCGTGATTATATGATTGAAACGCTAGCGCCAATTGGCGGACATTTGGGTGCTGGCTTGGGTGTGGTTGAGTTATCCATTGCTTTGCATTATTTGTATAACACGCCTGAAGATAAAATTGTTTGGGATGTAGGGCATCAGTCTTATCCACATAAGATTTTAACAGGTCGTTTATCAGGCATGCCAACGATGCGCCAATATGGTGGTCTTAACGGTTTCACCAAACGCAAAGAATCGGCGCACGATGCCTTTGGCGCAGGTCATGCCTCCACCTCAATTTCAGCCGCCTATGGCATGGCTGTGGGTCGTGATTTAAAGGGTGAGAAGCATCATAGCATTGCCATTATTGGTGATGGCGCATTAACGGGCGGTATGGCTTTTGAAGCACTCAATCATGCTGGCGCACGTAAAAACAATCTTCTGGTTATTCTCAATGACAATGAAATGTCGATTGCGCCAAATGTTGGCGCGATGTCCTCCTATTTGGCTCGAATCATTACGGGTAAGCCTTATACATCTGCCAAAGATGCCGCCAAACGCGTATTGGAAAAATTGCCGGGTGCTTTGGATGTAGCCAAGCGTTTGGAAGAGCATGTGAAGGGTATGATTACGCCAGGCACATTGTTCGAAGAAATGGGTTTTCGTTATGCTGGTCCGATTGATGGGCATGATTTTGAACATTTGCTGCCAACATTGGAAAATTGCAAAGGCCTGAATGGCCCCGTCTTATTGCATGTATTGACCAAAAAAGGTTTGGGCTTTTCACCAGCCGAAGAAGATCCAGAAACATGGCATGGGCTTGGTCCTTATTGCCTAGAATCAGGCAAACCTATCCCATCCAGCAATCCTGCCCCAAGTTATACACAGGTTTTTGCCGATGCATTGGCAGATTTGGCAGATACAGATGATCGCATTGTTGCGATTACAGCGGCTATGCCAGGCGGGACAGGTCTAGCGCGTTTTGCCAAGCGCCACCCAGAGCGTTGTTTTGATGTTGGTATTGCGGAGCAACATGCGGTGACATTTGCAGGTGGCTTGGCAGTGGAAGGTAAACGCCCTGTTGTGACGATTTATTCGACATTTATGCAACGTGCTTATGATCAAATTATCCATGATATTTGCATTCAAAATCTTTCCGTGGTGTTTTGTATGGATAGGGCAGGCATTGTGGGTGCAGATGGGGCAACACATACGGGCATGTTTGATATTGCCATGATGCGCAGCTTGCCGAATATGACAGTCATGGTTCCCAAAGATGAGCAGGAATTAAGAGATATGCTGGCAACGGCATTCACCTTGGATGGGCCTTGTGCGATTCGTTATCCGCGCGGCAACGGCTTGGGCATAGAAGCCAGTGCGCCCAAAGCTTTACCCGTTGGTAAGGGCGAAGTTGTATGTGAAGGTGATGCGGGCTTGGTTATTTCTGTGGGCACGCGCTTTGCCGATGCCAAAGCTGCGGTAGATGTGCTGAAAAATGAAGATAACCGCTCATTTAGACTTCTAAATCTTCGTTTTATCAAACCATTGGATACAAGCTTGATTGTTGAACATTTACTGTCGAACAAACCACTCATTGTGATTGAAGAAGGCGTAGCTGAAGGCGGTGTTGGCGAAGCTATTGCAGTGCTGGCTTTAAAACATGGCTGGAGCGGAACATTCAAGCATATGGCAATGCCTGATGCTTTTCCAGAGCATGGTACACAGGCTGAAATCTTACGTGACTTGCAACTGGATGAAGCGGCAATCACTGAAACACTTCGTAATATTTAAATGAAAAAACTTCGTCTGGATCATTTAATTTTTGAGCGAGGCTTGGCTGATTCTAGCAGTCAGGCACAACGCCTTGTAATGGCTGGGCTTGTTTATGTGAATGGTCAGAAGTCTGAAAAGGCTGGGCACAAAGTATTATCTGATATTGAATTAGAAGTGCGCGAAACTCTGCGTTATGTCTCACGAGGCGGGCTAAAACTTGAAGGGGCACTTGAGTTCTTCCCTTTTGATGCCAAGGGCGCGGTCTGTCTGGATGTCGGTGCTTCTACGGGTGGATTTACGGATTGTTTGCTGCAAGATGGTGCGGTGAAAGTATATGCCGTGGATGTTGGGCATGGGCAGTTGCACTATAGAATGCAGCAGGATGAGCGCGTTATAAATTTAGAGAAAACGCATGTTCGCCTGTTAACGCCTGAAATTATTCCTGAGCCTGTCGATGTGCTGGTGATGGATACATCCTTTATCTCACTAGAAAGGGTGCTACCACCATCATGGCCGTTTTTAAAAGTCGGTGGTTGGTGTGTGGCTTTGATTAAACCGCAGTTTGAAGTGGAAGCAAAATACCTGAAAAAAGGCGTGGTACGTGATGATGCTATTCGCCAACAAGCGGTTGATAAAATTGTGAATTTTGTACAAGCAGAGTTGGCGGGTGTTGAGGTTGTGGGTGTTACTGAATCACCTATTCACGGTCCGAAAGGTAATGTTGAATTCTTATTGGGTTTAAAACGGGTGGCATGAAAACGAATCATGAAGCACTGGATTCATTCTATCAGCTAACACCTGAGCAGGTATTAAAAGCCATTGAAAGCCTTGGTTTTGCTTGTAATGGCTACCAGCTAGGCTTGAACTCTTATGAAAATCGGGTGTATCAGGTCGGGCTTGATGATGGCAGTTTTGTTGTTGTAAAGTTTTACCGTCCCAAACGTTGGTCTGATCAGGCAATTCTTGAAGAGCATGTTTTTACACTTGAATTAGAGGCTTTGGATATCCCAGTTGTGCCGCCTTTGCAGGTTCAAAAACACACATTGCATCATTTTGAAGGTTATCACTTTTCCCTTTATCCATTAAGGGCAGGGCGAGCCCCAGATTTGGAAAATAAAGAGCATTTACAGCAGCTTGGCAGGTTTATAGGGCGTATTCATGCCTTGGGGGCAGAGAAGGTGTTTGAGCATCGTCCTGCATTGAATGTATATACGTTTGGTGACACTGCTTATGATTACCTTTTGGATCATAAATTTATCCCAGATGAATTGGAACAGGCTTATGAGCCACTGGTTGAGGGTTTGCTGGATAATATTGAGTCAGTTTTTGATGATGTTCAACCCAATTATATTCGTCTGCAAGGCGATGCTCACCCTGGGAATATTTTATGGAAAACTGGTTTGCAAGGGGCTTCAGGCAATCCATATATTCTTGATTTTGATGATGCGCGTATGGGGCCAGCAGTGCAAGATTTATGGATGTTTCTTTCAGGTGATAGAGCCACGATGGAAAGCTCGCTGAATCACCTATTAAAGGCATACAGTGAGTTTTATACATTTCAAACATCTGAACTCCGCCTGATTGAGCCTTTGCGCACCTTGCGTATGTTGCATCATGCTGCGTGGCTTGCGAAACGTTGGGATGACCCAGTCTTTAAGCATGCATTTCCATGGTTTAACACACAAAACTATTGGCAAGAGCATATACTCGCATTAAAAGAGCAGGCTGCATTATTGCATGAGGAGCCATTACAATGGATTTGAATGAGCGGATTATCGAACTGGAAACCAAATCATCATACCAAGAACATTTGATACAAGAATTAAATGAGGTAGTTATTTCGCAGCAAAAACAAATAGATGCTTTGGAAGCAAGCATACAACGTATGTCTGATTACCTTAAAAACAATCAAGGCTCACAGCTTGCAAGACCCGATGAAGAAGTTCCACCACCACATTATTAAGGTTATGCGAAGCTTATTGCCCTATGTGTGGGAAGGTTAAATATCTTTCAAGCTTGTTCTTTAAAGCTATGTTTGGGGATGATTTGTGTATGGTGAGAAGGTGTTTATTTGAGTGTGGTAAACAATTAAAAGAATTTATATGCTTATTAAAGATAGGCAGTTAAGTTTTTTTATTGGTGAATAAATATTTTTATTATAAGGGATTTCTTTTGTTTATGAAATTATACGTTATAATTCCGCTCGCTGGATTATTGGTTAAGATCAATAGCCAGTGTTGTAATAATAGTTAAGAGGTTTTTTTTATGTCAGTTTCAGGTA
>CAYPXU010000078.1:0-498 GCA_964414875.1 uncultured Zetaproteobacteria bacterium
GTAACAGGTGTAACAGGTGTAACAGGTGTAACAGGTGTAACAGGTGTAACAGGTGTAACAGTCGTTTCGACTGGTACATTGTTTGTTAAAGGTATTGTTTCACGTTTAACTTTTAGACTGTCGACATCTTGTTTAAGCGAGATTAATTGTTTTTGAACAGCAACAAGCTCTGATTGTTGGTTTGTTGATTGATAGTTTTGGAGGTCATTTTGTACGACGTTAATTCGAGAGGAAAGTGCGTCAATTTGAGATTGTGTAGACATGCTTGACCATGCGCCAGTCAAACCAGCAATCAGCGCAATAAGGGATATGCCAAGCATTGCCATGCTAACACCATTTGAAGGTTGGTTTGCATTAGAGTCTGGTTGTTTTTTTACTGTGGGTGGTTTGGCTTTTTTTTCTTTCCTGGTGTCCGTTGGAGCTGTAATAGGTTTTACAGGTATATCAGATCCATCTTCTGAGGGCATTTCTTTTGGGGAAGTTTCTTCTTTTATGGAC
>CAYPXU010000078.1:598-1063 GCA_964414875.1 uncultured Zetaproteobacteria bacterium
CTTTTCTTGTTGAATTTTATCGTCAAATTCATTGCTAAGTTCATTCATTTCTTTGCTGAGTTCATCGAAATCCATATTGTCCTCTACGGAGAGGACTGTTTCTTCGAGGATATCATATGGTTTGGCTTTTTTCTCTTTCCTGGTGTCCGTTGGAGGTGTAATAGGGTTTGCAGGCACATCAGATCCATCTTCTGAGGGCATTTCTTTTGGGGAAGTTTCTTCTTTTATGGACTTATCCACGGTTGTAGTCGTTTCTTCAGGCTTCTTTTCTTGTTGAATTTTATCGTCAAATTCATTGCTAAGTTCATTCATTTCTTTGGTTAGTTCATCGAAATCCATATTATCCTCTACGGAAAGGACTGTTTCTTCTTTGATGGGCTTATTCACTGTTGTAGTCGTTTCTTCAGGCTTCTTTTCTTGTTGAATTTCATCGTCAAATTCATTGCTAAGTTCATTTATTTCTTT
>CAYPXU010000078.1:1163-8180 GCA_964414875.1 uncultured Zetaproteobacteria bacterium
GCTGAGTTCATCCAAATCCATATTATCCTCTACGGAAAGGACTGTTTCTTCTTTGATGGGCTTATCCATTGTTGTAGTCGTTTCTTCAGGCTTCTTTTCTTGTTGAATGTCATCGTCAAATTCATTGCTAAGTTCATTTATTTCTTTGCTGAGTTCATCCAAATCCATATTATCCTCTACGGAAAGGACTGTTTCTTCTTTGGTGGGCTGATCCACTGTTATAATCGTTTCTTCAGGCTTCTTTTCTTGTTGAATGTCATCGTCAAACTTATTGCTAAGTTCATTTATTTCTTTGGTTAGTTCATCGAAATCCATATTATCTTCTACGGAAAGGACGGTTTCTTCGGGGATGTCGTATGGGGCTGTAGGATTGGTAGAAAAGTCCTCATAACTAAGAATATCTTCGATATTATCAATGGAAGGAGGTGTTGGATCGTCATGGAGGCTGGTTATTTTCCTCATGTCGAGACGGATAGTTCTTTCTAAATCTTTGGGGTTGTTTTCTTTTGACATGTGACTCCCTCTTAAAGTGAATAGTTACAATATGTTATAGCAGTAAATGAGTTAATCTGCCCAATAACTTACTTTAGCTGTACATGTTTCAGCAACTTCAATACGTGAAACGTATAAACGCTCGTTATTTAAACGCCCTACCATTTCTTCGAATAATAAACGTGCAACATTTTCACTGCTGGGGTTTATTTTATCAAAGGGTTCAATATCGTTTAAATTATAATGATCCCATTT
Source organism: uncultured Zetaproteobacteria bacterium (assembly GCA_964414875.1). Taxonomy (GTDB): domain Bacteria; phylum Pseudomonadota; class Zetaproteobacteria; order Mariprofundales; family Mariprofundaceae. The sequence continues at coordinate 1,911 of CAYPXU010000078.1, forward strand.
CTCAATGGCTGATTTTAGCTCGGATTTCATGATTTTATAATCGATGCCCAAGCCTAGCTCATCAAGCTCTGAGCATGTGACAAAGAGTTTTATATGCCAATTGTGACCATGTAATCGCGCACAATCACCTGGGTAATCGCGCAATTGATGGGCAGCAGAAAAATGAGTTTCAATACTAAGTTCGTAGTGGGGCACGTTTATTCCTCGGGTGTAGTCTCAGGTTTGGGGTTAGATTTTGACCATATATTGTAACCGTATTTCAGGTAACCACGGACATTATGCAGTCGATAATCAAGGTCTTGCTCAATAGGGATGATTACGCCTTCTAGAAGTGGCTGTAAATAAGGCGCAAGTACAGAGCCGCCACCACCTGTAATCATAATGGCATCCATATCCCAATCATCATTCCAGAGGCGGTTGGAATCAGAAGCAATATTTGCAGCGAGTTGTTGAAAAGCTAACTGTGTGATTTTGCGCAAATCATAACCCTTGCCACGAATCTTAATGCTGCCAGTTTCAATGGCATCAAATAAGCGATATAGCTCAACATTGACACCACAACTATCTTTAAGTTTGTTGGCAATGGTTTCAAATGCTTTGGAAATTCCATTTTGAGTGGTCAGGCTGCCCCGTTCGGAATAGCGTGCTTTATCAGAAATCGTGTAATCACAGGTACGGAAACCAATATCAATCACGCCAATTTTTTCTTGAGCAAAGCGTTGTTCAGCGCATTTTCCTGTATCATTGAGTAGCCTATCCATCACAGAACCAACCGGTTGCGGGATGACTTTGACATCATTAATGCCAATTAATAGCTCTTTGCGTTCGCCCTTACTATTGGTTGTTACAATATGGTGAGATTGGCGAAGCATGGATGTTAACTCTGATTTGTATTCACGGTAATGACCAATGGGTAGACCCACTACAATTTTGAATGATTGTTTGTCACTGTTCATAAAACGAGATATTGCAGCCAAGGCGAGTATTTTTGTGGATGCAGCAATAAACTGGGTTTGATCGAGGGTGAAATGGCGGTTGGAACTTTGACGTTCGGCAAGTTCGCCTACAAAATAGGATATGTCATCGACATCAATTTGTAAATGCTCATCTTGTTGCGTACTTGAGTTTAGCAGGGACTCTTTAAATTGGAAATCAATAGCTTCACCATAGATGGATTTAAAAACCTGAAAGTCTTTACCATCCGTTGCTTTGGTAAATCCAAAACCAATATCAATACCGATTATTGTATCCATATGATTCATCCTTGCGTTATGAAATAGTTATTTTCAGGTAGAAACTAAGTGGTTCGTTGTTGATGTCAATTTAGTAAACGGTATTCACCTCAAAATTTATATTAATTTCGAGCATTTGGCAGTAGAAAAACAGCAGATACCACACGTCCCTCAGCAACAAGGATATTGTAGGTGCGAGCCGCAGCCCGAGAATCCATGCATTCAAAACCGATATGTGTATCGGTCAGTGTTTGTAATATTGATTCGTTCGGGAAAAAAGTTTGGCGACCTGTACCAATCACCAAGACTTCTGGTGCTTGCATAAGGATATGTTGCAGATGTTCCATGCCAAGTTTTTTCAAACGATCAGGTCCCCAGGGGGACTCAATACGATTTTGATGGATGCTCATGCCAGCTGTGTAGTGTGTATTGGCGATTTTAAAATAATCATCGCCATAACCACGAATTAAGGGTGTGCCAGCAATAATCTCTGGAGAGACATCGGCACGAAAGGATCCGCCTTCAAGCATAATTCAGGGCCTTTATGGTCGCGCAACCATTTTTTTTAAGTCTTCTTCGGAAGTTTGCAATACACCTTTTAATTGCAACATGACTGGGCTGGCAACATAAATAGAGGAGTATGTACCAACCAAGATGCCCACAAGTAATGCAAATGCGAAACCATGAATGACTTCACCACCAAGGAAGAATAGAGCCAATACAACCAATAGTGTTGTAAATGAGGTCATCAGTGTGCGTGCTAAGGTTTGGTTGATGGAATCATTACATACTTTTACTTCATCTTCTGGATGTTTAAGTTTGCGATTGCTTTCAAGATTTTCACGAATGCGGTCAAACACAACAATGGTGTCATTCAAAGAGTAACCAATGACTGCCAGAATTGCAGCAACTACTGGCAGGGAGAATTCACTGCCTGTGATAGCAAAAACACCTAATACAATGGTAATATCATGCAATAGTGCGGCATCTGCACCCACAGCAAAACGAAATTCAAAACGCAATGTGACATAAATAAAAATAGCTAGCATCGCAATCAGTACAGCATTGATACCAGCTTGTGTTAATTCATCACCGACTTGAGGTCCTACAAATTCAACACGGCGCATATCAATATTTTCAGCACCAAAGTGTGATTTTAATTCTTGCAAAATAGCATTGCTGATGCTTGATGAATCTTCAGATTCTTTGTTTTGTACACGAATGATAATCTCTTCAGGGCTGCCAAACTCTTGAATGATGGCTTGCTCATAACCAGCGGGCTTAATGCTAGCGCGTACATCAGAAATGCTTGGTGCTTGTTTAAATTTTACTTCAACCAAGGTTCCGCCTGTAAAATCAATGCCGAAGTTGAGACCACGAACACCAGGGATCAGAGCTATTAATGAAATGATGATCAATAGAGCAGATAGACTCAGTGCAATTTTACGTTTGCCAAGGAAATTAATATTTGAATCGGGGTTAATAAGTTGCATGGTTATCTCCTAAATGCTCAATTTTTCAATGCGATCACGTTTTGCTGTTGAATAAGCAATGATCGCACGTGTAACCATGATGGCAGTAAACATTGAAGCGATGATACCAACCGATAATGTAACAGCGAAACCTTTCACAGGGCCTGTACCAAACTGGAACAATACAATTGCAGCAATCAGGGTAGTGATGTTGGCATCGACAATGGTGAGAAAGGCTTTGCCATAACCGCTATCAATTGCCGCTAATGGTGTTTTGCCGATACGGAGTTCTTCTCGAATACGTTCAAAAATAAGTACATTGGCATCCACTGCCATACCAATGGTTAATACGATACCAGCCATACCTGGTAGAGTAAGTGTTGCACCAATCATACTCATAGCTGCAACCAGTAAAATCATATTAAAAACCAATGCAATGTTAGCAACAAGACCAAACAAGCGGTAATACACCATCATAAAAAGTAATACGAGAATAGAACCAATAATGATAGATTCAAAACCTTGATCAATGGAATCTTGACCTAAGCTGGGGCCAATGGATCGTTCTTCCACAACTTTAACAGGTGCTGGTAATGCACCTGCTCGTAACACAATGGATAGGTTGCGAGCTTCAGCTGGCGAGAAGCTGCCTGTTATTTGGGCTGTACCACCAGAGATGCGCTCACGGATAACAGGAGCTGAATTAACCGCACCTTCTAAGATAATAGCAAAACGTTCGCCCACATGAGCCTTGGTGAGTTTGTCAAAGATGCGTGCGCCTTTGCTGTTAAACTTTAAAGTAACAGCATATTCATTATATCGTGAATCAATCGATACACGTGCATCAGCAATCAATGAACCAGAAAGCTCGGTGCGTTTTTTAAGCAGGTAAGGTTGCTTGAATGGCTTGCCACCGCGCATTTCTTCTTTGCCATAAACGATAATATCACCTGCTGGAATGTTGCCTTTTAAGGCCTCATCCAAATCGCCTTTTTCATCCACAAGCTTGAATTCCAGTATGGCTGTACGACCAATAAGAGCCTTGGCAGCAGCTGAATCATCAAAACCAGGGATTTGAACCAAGATGCGACGTTCACCTTGGCGTACGATCACAGGCTCGGTTGTACCCAATGCATCAATACGGTGACGAATCACCTCAATAGACTGTTCCACAGCATTATGTTTGATTTCTTTGGCTTCGGCTGCAGTAACGGTAAAGTGAAGTGTATCACCGACAAGTTCCGATGAATATTTTGGTAAAGCATCTTCAAGCAGCTTTTGTGCTTGTTCAAGTTTACTGGATTTTTTCAGGGCAACAATGATGGTGTTACCTTTGGCATCCAGTTTGCTGTAACGAATCTTATTGCCACGTAAAACGCTGCGCACAGTGCTTACTTCTTCTTCAACACGGGTTGAAACAGCGACATCGACATCGACATCGACAACCAAGTGAATACCGCCCTTTAAATCCAAACCAAGGTTCAGAGGTTTGCTCAATGAAGAAGGCCACCATGAAGGTACGGAAGTAATGTTTGGCAGTGCTGCCATAACAGAGATCACCAATGTGATAAGAATAAGCCAAGCTTTCCAGCGCGGATATGCGTGCATGATGCGTTCCTTGTGTATCTTAATTAATAAGTATGTAGCAGGTTGTGTTTCGTTTTAATCTGAAAGAGCTGCAACAGCATCACGTTGAATCTTGATGCGAACGTCATCAGCGATTTCAACTTTTAGAAAGTCTTCTTTTACATCTGTGACAGTACCAAAAATACCACCATTGGTCATTACTTTATCGCCTTTTTTCAAACCTTCGACCATGCTGCGGTGCTCTTTCGCCTTTTTTTGTTGCGGACGAATCAATAAGAACCAAAAAATAAGCATAATTAAAATTAACGGGATTAACTGCGTAAAGCTACTTGCTGATCCTCCACCTTCGGCAAAGGCTGGTGTAGTGAAAGCAAGTAATGCTGCAATACTAGTGAAAATAGAACGGATAATGTTGTTCATTGAATAAAACTCCTATTTGTTATTCGGGTGTTATGATTGTTTGTTGCGGTATCGTTGTAAAAACTGGTCACGAAATTCACACCAGTTGCCCCCCTCGATGGCATTCCTAGCGCGTTGCATGAGATCGCAATAGTAGTGAAGGTTATGCAAAGTATTCAACCTTGAACTTAAAATTTCTTTCGCCATGTACAAGTGACGCAGGTAAGCACGAGAGAAATTACGGCATGTATAACAGCTGCAATCGTCCATAATAGGTGAGCTATCTGTTTGATGTTTAAGGTTTTTAATGTTTATTTTCCCATCGTCAGTAAAGAGTGTTCCATTGCGTGCATTACGGCTTGGCATAACGCAATCAAACATATCAATACCACGATCAATGCCCTCGATAAGGTCATCTGGGGTGCCAACTCCCATCACATAATGGGGTTTGTCGGCAGGAAGGTGATCGGCAAGTGCGTCTAAGGTGGCAAGCATCTCTTCTTTGGGTTCGCCCACAGAAAGTCCACCAATAGCAATGCCTTCAAAGTCCATATTAGCAATAGCATGCAGGCTTTCTCGGCGTAAATCACCATACATACCACCTTGAACAATGCCAAACAGAGCTTGTTTATCATTGACAGGCAAATGTTCACGGCAATCCGCAGCCCAACGCATGGACATTTCCATGGATGAACGTGCTTCTTCATAAGTAGCAGGGTAGGGCGTGCATTCATCAAATGCCATGACAATATCCGAGCCAAGTTTGCGTTGAATGTCCATGCTTTCTTTAGGACCAAGAAACCAGCGTGAACCATCAATATGGGATTGAAAACGAACACCATCAGGCTCAATTTTACGTAAATCTCCCAAAGACCAGACCTGAAAGCCACCAGAATCAGTTAAAATGGGTCTGTCCCAAGCCATAAATTTATGCAAACCACCCATCTTTTCGACAACATCTGCACCAGGGCGAAGCATCAGGTGATAAGTGTTTCCTAAAATAATACTGGCTTGAATGTCATCGGTTAAGTCAGCAGGTGTGAGGCTCTTTACGGTGGCCTGTGTGCCCACAGGCATAAATACAGGCGTTTCTACAACGCCGTGCGGCAAAGTCACACGTCCGCGACGAGCATGGCTATTTGCATCTTTTGCAATAATTTTAAAGTCTAAAGAAGGCATCGCGGCGCAGCATAGCTGTAAGTTTGATAGATGGAAGGAAAACGCCGACTTCTCTTTTGTAAGCAGCAAGGGAAGTCGGTACGTTGACCTAAGCTAAGTAGGGTAAACTTTCTAGTCGGCTTCTAGATACAGGTAAGTCAAACCTCCACTTACACCAGCACCAGTGCTTCCTGAGAGAGCAACAGGTTGCAGAGAAATGTTTTTCTTACCACCACCAATCAATGCTTGCGCGCCGACACCAACTCCGACAGTTGCAGAGCCGCCACCACCAAAGTATTTTCCAACTAATTGATGGTTGCCAGCTTTAACATTTGCTGCCATGACCGTATAAACCATTGTGGTTTCACGATCAAAAGAGACATCAAAACCCAAGCCTACGCCAGTTTCGCCTTTGTAGTGTT
>CAYPXU010000079.1:0-8136 GCA_964414875.1 uncultured Zetaproteobacteria bacterium
ATGATGATGGTTATTTTTGGATTATGGGGCGTGTGGACGATGTATTAAATGTTTCTGGGCATCGTCTTGGCACGATGGAAGTGGAGTCGGCATTGGTATCGCATCATGCGGTGGCAGAAGCAGCTGTGGTTGGTCGACCTGATGAGATAAAAGGTGAGTCTATCTTTGCTTTTGTGGTGTTAAAAGAGGCTTTATCTGAAGGTCTTGAAGCAGAATTGCGCAATCATGTAAGCAAGGAAATTGGTCCGATTGCCAAGCCTGATGTGATTCGTTTTGCCGATAATTTACCCAAAACACGATCGGGTAAAATTATGCGTCGTTTATTGCGTGATATTGCTGCGGGTCGAGATGTCACATCGGATATTTCAACATTGGAAGATCAATCGGTGATTGCTCAATTACAGGGTCAATAACGATGTTACGCAGATGATAAGCTCTCCTGTCAGTCGTCTGCCGATTGCTGCGCGTAGTTATTTAACTGCGGCGCTTGTTTTGATGTTGGTGTTGATTGCTGTGCACTTTTCTATTCAGGCTTGGGGGCAACAGCAAGCGCGATTGTGGGTAACGGCGTGGGAAAAACAATATGACGGTCATGTTGGTAATGTGCGTTTGCATATGTTGCGTGGTGCATTAACGATGCGTGATATCACATGGAAATCTGATGGTATTGAGTTCCGTGCGCCCTTTATTTTATTAAGAGGAAACCTTTCCGATTCAATCGAGCACGTTGATATTCGGGAAATTGCCTTGCAAGGCGCAAAACTGACCCTGTCGAATAAGATTTTTCAACAAGTTTTACAGAAAAAATCGAGTCTTTCTGAGTTATTATCTTGGGCAAGATTGCTGGATAATGTTAAAAACATGCAGAGCGATGATATGGATATTATTGTGCAGGAAGGTATTGAAGGGGCATTGCCTTTACAGCCACTTGCCGTACATCATGTAAATCTTTCTGCGACTCCAAGGCAGCAGCAATGGACGTTATCGGGAGCTGTATGGGGCGGTGCTATAAACATATCCAGCCAAAACGATGACCAGCAGATGACTTGGTCAAAGCTTAATGCTGTGCAGCTAACAAAAAGTTTAGGATTATCTGCAATGAAAGGGTCGGTGGCGGGTAAAGCTGCTTGGCAAAAGAAGCAGTTATCAGGAAATATTGTTTGGCAAAACAACCCCTTAAACAGCAATAAAAAACAAATAGCAGAGGGCAGCTTGGGTTTTCAAGGTGTCGTAAGTGAGTCGGGTTGGCAGGGTGATATTCAGGCCGTGGACTGGCCGTTGCAGCTGTTTTCAGCATACATGCCTGTATTGCATGAGCGAGCATTAAAGAGTGCCTATATGACAGGGTTATTGCAGATCAAGCGACAGCGGCAAGGCTGGCAAGTGAGCATGGATGCAGGTGTTATGCGTCATCTAGATTATAGCTCTGAATCCAAGCCAGCTTGGTATTTGCAACACGTTGCCTTTAAAAAAGCCAAACTTACTTGGCCACAACGTATACTACGAATGGATGATGTATTTATAGAACAAGGAAGCTGGGCGGTTGATTCTACTTCTGATACGACTGTGGGTTCGACTTCAGCATGGCAAGTGAACCTCCCCAACGTTTCTTTTAAAGAAGTAAAATTTGGTGATATTGCAAAACATATTTGGCTACCTGATATGCAAGGTAAGCTTTCTTTGCATGGGCAGCGATTAAGCATAAAAGCTAGAACTGATAGTGAGGCAATAGGACTTTGGGCATTGCAAGCTCAAGGGCTTGTGGGTGAAAATATCGACATTAAAGTTCAAGCTAAAGAGGTACCATTGCTTAACTTTCGGGATGCTCTGCCCCAAATGTTTGTAGAAAATGCTCGATTAAATGGTGATGTTAGCTTGGATTTAAAAGGTGTTTGGAATACGGCGGGCTGGCAACTGCAAGGTGACATGAGTGGTCAGGACATCATGTGGAATCGAGGGGGGTGGTTATGGCGGGCAGAGCATATGCGGCTGGAAAACATTATTTTTTCTTCTACGCAAAGGCCTCATGTAGACACTTGGCAAGTATACAACTGGGCAGGGCAAACATCATTGGCACCATGGTCGCAAGTTATCAGTGTGGATGCAGCCCAGAAGCAGCCAGCATTAAGTCTTGATGACTGGAATATTAAGCATATCAATATTGGCTATGGAAAATTTAGTTTGGGTCAAGCAGATGCGGTATGGTTTGAGTCGGACATGATGAAATTTGAGAATTTTGAACAAAATCAAGTGGTGAATATGCGTATGAAAGGCAGGCTTGCTGATGGAAGCTTTACGCTTAAAGGTGATTGGTTTCCTTGGGGGAGAACACCTTGGGTGACGCTGCATGCCAAGTTAAAGCATGCGTTGCCATTTGCTGCTGCACCATGGTTACAGCTCTCAGGGCTACCCAAGATGGTGCGTGGGCGTATATCTGCGGACATTAAAATAGATCAAGTAAGCAAAAAACCACATCACTATCAGGGTGTTATGCAGTTAAAGCTAAGTCATGGGCAACTTCAAAATGGTGTATCTTCAAATAAAGTACTATCGGAAGCTACAGGTTTTGAAGCGCATGCTTTGTTTGACCGCATTAGTAACAATGGTGATATTGAGCTGAAAATACCATTACAAGGTAATTGGGTTTATACACCTTTGAGCAGTAATATGCTGGGAACAAAATTGCTTGCTGCACTGGCAGATAAAGTGATGTTGGAAGCGACACATGCCCGCAAGAAAGAGCTTGTCCACTTATCCAATATTCGTTTACATGACTCATTTAATGGGCGTGCTGATAGCTTGAAACACAATGAACGTGTGCGCTTGCGTAAGGTCATTCATGTGCTTCAACGTGAAAAAAAGTGGGTGATTGAATTGCAGCCACAATTAGGCCAAGAAGTTTTGAGTGAAATGCTTATACAGCGGGTTCGTAAGACCCAAGAACAAATTACAGGCTTCCTTGTTTCTCGTGGTATATCACCGTCGCGAATTTTCCCTGTTTGGCCAGAAGAAGGTGGTAGTCAGGGTGAATCGACAGGTATTTTAATCCAAGCGGTGAAGTAAGCGTTTATTTTTGGTAGTATGCCGCACCAGCCATCGTTGATATGGTGAATCTTGTTTGTTTCATAGGAAAAGATATGACTGTTCGTACTCGTTTTGCACCGTCTCCGACGGGCATGTTGCATATTGGTGGTGCTCGCACGGCCTTATTTTCATGGCTTTATGCCCGCCATTTTGGTGGTGAGTTTGTACTTCGCATTGAAGATACGGATAAAGAACGCTCGACCGATGAAGCAACCAAAGTCATTCTTGATGGTATGAAATGGCTGGGTTTGGATTGGGATGGTGAGCCAGTTTATCAAGGTGCGCGTCAAAAATTGCACATTGCAGCAGTGAACAAACTACTTGAAGAGGGTAAGGCATATCGTTGTTATTGCTCGCGTGAAGAATTGGATCATATGCGTGAAGAACAGAAGTTAGCTGGGAATAAACCAATGTATGACGGTCGTTGTCGTGAACGAAATGAAGCTTCGGATGCGCCATTTGTGATTCGTTTTAAATCACCCAATGAAGGTGAGACTTGGGTACGTGATATGGTGTTGGGTGATGTGTGTTTCCCCAATGCGGAGTTGGATGATTTAATCATTATGCGTACGGATGGCACACCGACTTATAATCTTGCAGTGGTGGTCGATGATGCCGATATGGCGATTACGCATGTGGTACGTGGCTCCGATCATTTGAACAATACCCCACGCCAAATTCAACTTTATGAAGCACTGGGTCTTTCGGTGCCAAAGTTTGCCCATATTCCATTGATTCATGGTGCTGATGGCGCGAAAATGTCCAAACGTCATGGCTCTGTTGCGATTACGGAATACCGTGAACAAGGTTATTTACCTGTTGCTGTGGTGAATTATTTGGCACGTTTGGGCTGGTCACATGGTGATGATGAAGTCTTTTCTGTTGCACAATTAACCGAGCTATTTGATTTAAATGCAGTGGGAAAAAGTGCATCACGTTTTGATCAGGCAAAACTTGATTGGCTCAATGCACATTGGATTAAGGAATCAAAAGCTGCGGACTTGGTAAATGAAGTAACACGTTTATTAGCCATTGATATACAAGATAATCAAGCGCCATTGGCTGGTGTGATTGCAAGCCTACAAGAGCGTTCTAAAAACCTGATTGATTTGGCTGATGGTGCGCGCTTCTTTTATGTTGCACCGACAGAATACCAAGAAAAAGCCGTGAAGAAGAATTTTAAAGAGGGGACTTGGGCTTTATTAGAAACGTTTATTGCGCAAGCCAAAGCTTTGCCAGAATGGACAGGCGAGGCAGCACATGGCCTGATTGAAAGTGTGTGTGCGGAAGCAGAAGTAAATATGGGTAAGCTAGCGCAACCGATTCGTATTTTATTATCGGGCGGCCCTGTATCCCCTCCGATTGATGTGACCTTGGAACTGTTGGGTTTAGATGAAACGATTAAGCGTATTGAAGCAGGTGTGGAACGCTTACAAGCTTAAGGGATTGTAAGAATCCCTAGCGTTGCTTAGTGTCAAAGTGTACATCTGACTTGGGTAAGCCTTACGTTCTTGTGCATATTCATATTCACAAAAACTCCAATTAAATTAAAGTGTTGTAAACAACGCTGTTAATTCTTACACCCTGATAATTTAAAGGGTTTGTGATTAAACAGCAATTGAAATATCTTGCGGGAACATGATGCCTGCCAATAGTGCTAATTAAGACTAATGGGGCGAGGCTATTTAGATAGAATGCTTGGAGATGTTGGATGATTAAGCAAATTGCAAACGAATTAAATGTTGCTGTAAAACAAGTTGCAGCAGCGGTTGAGTTGCTCGATGGTGGGGCAACGGTCCCCTTTATTGCGCGTTACCGCAAGGAAGCCACAGGCGGCTTGGACGATGGGCAATTGCGTATGCTTGAAGAGCGGTTACGTTATTTGCGTGAGCTTGAGACACGCCGAGAAAGCATTCTGAAAAGCATTAAAAAACAAGAGTTATTAACGCCTGAACTGGAAAATAATATTCGTGCTGCTGATACCATGACGCGTTTGGAAGACTTGTATTTACCTTACAAGCCGAAACGTCGGACGAAGGCGCAACAGGCGCGTGAAGCTGGTTTAGAACCATTGCTTGATAGTCTATTGCAGGATATGAATCAGCAGCCAGAGACAGTGGCTTTGGATTTTGTGAATGATGACGCTGGCATTGAGACGGTTGAAGCCGCGCTTGCGGGTGCACAGCATATTTTGATGGAACGCTTGGGTGAAAATGCTGAAGTATTGGCGACTTTGCGTGATTATATGCAAAAACACGCTGTTTTAACGGCGACTGTGGTGAAAAAGAAAGCCGAAGAAGGCGAAAAATTCAAAGATTATTTTGAATTTTCAGAAGCTTGGAAAAAAGTGCCATCACATCGTGCGCTAGCAATTTTTCGTGGTCAAAAAGAAGGCGTGTTGCGTGTAAAATTGTTGGCAGGAGCAGATGAGGAACGTGCGGATAAATTTTGCCAGAGTGCGATTGCAAAACCATTTGCGATTGCGGGGCAAGGTCGCGCTGCCGATACGTGGCTTTTAGAAACTGTGCGTTTGGCTTGGAAAACAAAAATATTGATGCGTTTGGAAGTGGATTTGTTGCTGGCATTGCGTACCAAGGCAGAAGAAGAAGCGATTAAAGTATTTGCCAATAATTTACGTGATTTATTATTGGCGGCACCAGCAGGGCAACGCGCCACGATGGGGCTAGATCCTGGTTTGCGCAGTGGTGTGAAAGTTGCGGTGACTGATGTGACAGGTAAAGTATTGGATACAGCGGTGATTTATCCGCATGTACCTGCGCGGCGTTGGGATGAAGCACTTGCTGCTTTGGCAGTGTTGGCAGACAAGCATCAGGTGGACTTGGTTGCCATTGGCAATGGTACTGGCTCGCGTGAAACGGAAGATTTAATTAAGGCATTGAGTGAGCAGTTTCCGCAATTGCATTTAACACCTGTGATGGTTTCAGAAGCGGGTGCATCGGTGTATTCAGCATCCGAGCTTGCGGCGACTGAATTTCCTGATTTGGATGTGACATTGCGTGGAGCAGTATCCATTGCGCGGCGTTTGCAAGATCCCTTGGCAGAATTGGTGAAAATTGATCCGAAAGCTATTGGTGTAGGGCAATATCAGCATGATGTAAATCAAGCGCACTTGGCACGTACACTGGATGCAGTGGTAGAAGACTGTGTGAATCGGGTGGGTGTGGATGTGAATACCGCATCGGCACATTTATTAGCCTATGTTGCTGGCTTAAGCCGTAGTATGGCGGAAAATTTGGTGGCATACCGTGATGAGCATGGGCGTTTTCCAAACCGTGATGAAATTCATAAAGTGAAAGGCATTGGACCAAAAGCCTTTGAACAGGCGGCTGGGTTTCTGCGTATTTTGGATGGGGAAAACCCCCTAGATGCATCGGCAGTACACCCCGAGGCTTACCCAGTGGTGAAAGAAATTGTTACCAAGAAAAAAGTGACGATTGAAGCGTTGTTAGGCAATCAAACTATTTTACATGGTTTAAAAGCCAAAGATTTTGTGAATGATGTGTTTGGTGAGTTAACAGTGTCGGATATTTTCTTGGAGTTGGAAAAACCAGGTCGTGACCCGCGTCCAGAATTTAAAACAGCAACATTTCGTAGTGGTGTGAATGAAATTCGTGATTTGAAAGAGGGTATGATTCTTGAGGGTGTGGTGAGCAATGTTGCCAATTTTGGTGCATTTGTGGATATTGGTGTGCATCAGGATGGTTTGGTACACATTTCAGCTTTGGCGAATACATTTGTGGATGATCCGCGTAAAGTGGTGAAAACAGGCGATGTGGTCAAAGTAAAAGTGTTGGAAGCGGATGCTAAACGCAAACGCATTTCTCTGACGATGCGTCTGGAAGATGCCATTGAACCGTTACAGGAAGAAAAACCACGTTGGAAAAAAAGTAAATCAGGACATGGGCAAATTCGTGAACCTGAAAGTGTGCAGCAAAAGGTAAAACGTCAAATGCACAAACAAAAGCAGCAGGCACAGAAGAGTCAGCGCAAAGGTCAGGCAAATCATCAGAAGAAACCTGAAGCGATGAGCGCATTGGAACAAGCTTTTGCCAAGGCATTGAAAAAATGAATGAATTAGAGGCAGTTGAGCAGCTCAAAAACTCAGATGAATACCGTGTGATTCAACGTTTACATGCACCTGAGGCATACCAGCAGGGTGAGCCGTTAACCAAACGTATTGGGCTGGTGATTGATACAGAAACTACGGGTGTGGATACTGCCAAAGACAAAATTATCGAGCTTGGTTTTGTGGCATTTGAATACGATGCAGGCTCGGGGAATATTTACCGTATTTTGCATACCTATGATGGTTTTGAAGATCCCAAAGAGCCATTGAGCGATGTTGTGAAAAAGCTGACAGGTATTGATGATGCGATGCTTCAAGGGCAATGTTTGGATGATGCTGAAATTAATGATTGGTTGAAACAATCAAGCCTAATTATTGCCCATAATGCAGCCTTTGACCGGGCGATGCTGGAGCGACGTTTACCTGCTGTGAAAGATACAGCATGGGCATGCACATTTGCAGATATTGATTGGCAGGCTGAGGGCATTGGCAGTCGAAAACTTGATTATATTGCTTATCAACTGGGTTACTTTTTCGATGGGCATCGTGCGGTGAATGATGCACAGGCAACCTTGCATTTGCTGACTTATGCTTTGCCAGAATCAAAAAAACTAGCGATGGCTGAGCTACTGGCATCGGCAAGAGAAAAAAGTCAGCGTATCTTTGCCATTGGCGCAGCATTTGATAAAAAAGATGCGTTAAAAGAGCGTGGTTACCGCTGGTTGGCGGAGTTTAGCAATGCCAATGGTAAAAAAGGTGTGTGGAGTATCTGTGTGGTTGATGCAGAAGCTGAAGCAGAGCAGAAATGGCTTTCTGATCATATATATGCAGGCAAAAAAACTGCATGCCAGTGTAAAGTACTCACGGCAAGAGAACGTTACTCTGTGCGTGAGTTTGAATTATAGGTTTATAAACTCACATTGAGCGGGTAGAGGTTCTTAAAAAAAACATTAGGTTTTTCGCCT
>CAYPXU010000080.1:0-8080 GCA_964414875.1 uncultured Zetaproteobacteria bacterium
GGTCACGAAAATCAGCATTGTGAAACCAATCCGACTTATGCTCATGCACATATTCGCCTGCTGCAACCAGAAAACCTGCCGTGCCACATGCTGGGTCGCACAGCATATCTGTTTGGGTGGGTTGCATCATCTCCACCATCATTTTAATGATATGGCGAGGGGTGCGGAATTGACCATTGGTGCCTGCGGTGGCGATTTTGGAAAGCAGGTATTCGTAGAGGTCGCCCTTGGTATCGCGGTCATCCATTTTGATGCCATCAATCATCTGCACCACTTGGTCGAGCAGCTTGGGCGTGGGAATCATAAAGGTCGCCCCCTTCATATACTGGGCAAAAATGCCCGCACCACTGCCAAGCTGTTTCATGTGTTCAAACACGGTCAAACCATCCGCAGAAGGCTTGCTAAACAAATCAAACATCGTTTCAGGATCGTTATGCTTGAAGGTATGTCAACGAAACGCTTCATGCTCTGCTGGATAGAGAGGGTTAACGATTTCCGAACCAATCAGATTCGCTTTCTTTTCTTCCAATAGCTGTGATTCATCCAAGCGGCGAAGAAATAACAAAAAGGTAAACTGCTCAATCACCGTCAGCGGATTGCTGATGCCACCCGTCCAAAATGCTTGCCAAATTTTATCAACTTGGCTTTTCAATTCACCTGTCATCATGGGTGTTTTTCCTCTATGTGCTTAATGCCGCTTGTTTTTCTTCTAAGTTCTCCCAGCGAGCATAAGCATCAAGCAGTGCATCGTCCAATGTAGATAAACGCTGCTGATCTTTTTGATAGGCTTCGGCATTGCTGGTGAAATAATCAGGATTGCAAAAACGCTCTTCAAGGGTGGCTTTTTCTTCTTCCATTTTTTCAATGTTTGAGGGCAGTTCATCTAGCTCTTTTTGCTCTTTATAAGAAAGTTTCTTTAATATTTTCGGTGTTTTTGATGTGTTTTCTTGTTTTTTTGCATTTTTTTCAATATTTCTTTCTTTTTCAACGTCCAAACGACGTTGTTTCCATGCTTGATAGTCTGAATAACCACCCTCAATAGGGATGATTTCACCGTTACCTTCAAATGCTAAAACGCGCGATGCTACACGATCCATAAAAGCACGATCATGACTCACTACAATGACCGTGCCATCATATTTTGCTAGGGCTTGCTCAAGCACTGCCAACGTACCAATATCCAAGTCATTGGTTGGCTCATCCAGAATTAAAACATTGGCTGGCTCAAGCAGCAGTTTTGCCAATAGTAAGCGACCACGTTCACCGCCTGATAGCGCGGCAACACGAGCATTGAGCCGCTCTTTATCAAAGAGGAAATCTTGCATATAGGTAACAATATGGCGTGGCTCGTGCCCACCAATATGCACATAGTTACCACCTTGTGGCAACAGCACATCTTTTAATTTCGTTTTATCATCTAAATCACGCATTTGCGTTAAAAATGCAGGTGCTAAACGCACACCATGTCGAACACGACCATGATCAGCTGTTATTTCGCCCAGTAAAATTTTAAGCAAGGTGGTTTTGCCTACACCATTGGGTCCGATAAGACCGACCCGTTCACCTGCCATGATTTTATGCTCAAAGTGATCGGCAATGATAATTTTTTCACCATCAGGGCGTGTAAAACTATGTGATAGTTCGACTGCCTCCATAAGCATTTTTCCCGATTTAATGCCGCAAGCCACACGTAAATCGACATCACCACCGCGCATGCGACGGGCAGCCCGCTGTTTGCGTAAATCTTCCAAGGCACGCACGCGCCCTTCATTGCGTGTGCGGCGAGCTGGGATGCCACGGCGAATCCAGCGCTCTTCTTCGGCTAACACAGTGTCAAATTTACGGTTTTTACTTTCTTCAATAGCTAGCATTTCCGCTTTCTTTTCCAAATACTCGGCATAGGAGTAGGGGAAATGGGTTAAGTGGCCTCGATCCAGCTCAATAATTTCTTCTGCTACGGCATCAAGGAAATACCTGTCATGGGTAATAAACAACACTGAGCCTGGGAAATCGGCGACAAAATCTTCTAACCACTCAATGGATGCGACATCCAAATGGTTGGTTGGCTCATCAAGTAGTAGAATATCGGGGTTAGAAACTACCGCTCTAGCCAAAGCCACGCGGCGTAACCAGCCGCCCGATAATTCTCCAACGTCACGCTGTGGATCCAAGCTTAGTTTTGAGATTGCCATTTCAATGCGGGCATGTAATTGCCACGCGCCTGCATGCTCCAGTTGGGCTTGTAGTTTATCCACATGTTTGAGTGCCGCATCAGAGGTGTCATGCTGCAACGTCTGTAATGCTGCTTGGTAATCCTCAAGCAGTGCTGCAACACTGCCTAAACCATCAGCAACGACATGAAAAACGCTTTGTCCTGCATCATAATGTGGAGCCTGTGGTAAGTAAGCAATGCTTGCGCCATGGCGCAGTGTGATGCTACCGCTGTCGCTATCAACCAAGCCTGCCATGATTTTTAGTAGTGTTGATTTGCCTTCGCCATTGCGGCCAATGAGTCCGATGCGTACACCTTTGCCAATATTCAAACTGACATTATCGAGAAGGACTTGCGAGCCGAAGGCTTTATCAAGGTGGTTTAAGGTTATGATGGGCATGGGCAAATACTAACCTTGATGGGTGACATACTTCTACCTATCACTTTTTTATTGTAGGTTTGGCTAATGTTTTCAAGACAGGAAAAAATATACATGAAGCTATGTGGCTGGCTGTGTAAGCTTGGTGTGTTTGGCATGTTTTTCTTATATGCAAGCTATGGCTATACTGATGAGCTTGAGGGTGTGCGAATCGATACAACGCAGCCCGTTATTTATTGTGATGTTTCTGATAAAACGGGTATTGAAAGGTTAAAGCTTGCTCTCAGTGAGGGCAGCTTAATGACGTATTCTTGGGAAATTATTATTGAACAGCAACGTGATTATTGGCTTAATAAAAGCATTGGTCGTGTGCAGTTTAGGCGTCAAGTTATGCCAGACTTATTGTCTCGACAATGGTTGTTGAAAGATAGTAATAGTGGAATTACCAATGCAACACTATCGACGGAGAAGGCCATTTCATTTTTAGCCAGCCTAAAAAACTTTCCAGTTATTGATAAAAGTCTGCTGCAGTCAGGCGAGCTTTATATCATTGAAGTAAAACTTTATGTGGAAGAAGGCAAGGTCAATGAGCACTGGTGGGATGTGGTGACGAAGTTTGGAAAAACGGTAGCTATAGGAAGCTTTACTCTACCATGAGCTTATGGTTGAGGGTTTTACCATTGTTATTGTCAGCGGCACTTTTATCGGTGATTGTGTGGTTGTGGTCACGTCATACGACAGCTGATTTGCAAGTGGTAGTATGGGTTAATATTAGTCTGTTATTTTTGCTGTCGATGGGATTGTTTTTATATGGTCTGCGGTTGTTTTTACAAAAAAAAGAACCTCGCCCTGGCTCAAGATTACGAGCCAAGCTAGTGATTGGTGCCGTGGGAATGTTGTTGATACCAGCAGGCACACTGCAAATTGCTGCCAATCAAATGGTTGAGAAAGGCATGGATGTTTGGTTTGATGTGCGTGTGGATACTTTGCTGGACAGGGCTTTAAGCTTGGCGCAGGGGTTTTATGGTCGCATTGACCAAGATATGCGGCACAATCTTGCTCAGTATGCGAATGATGATGCATTGTTATCAGGTGTTGCTAATTTCCCTGCGAGTTACAGAAGTTTAAACAGTCGTATGGTTGAGATATTGCAACGTGAGGGTTGGCAGAGTATTCAGCTTTATGACCGTAATGAGCGCTTGCTTGTAGCAGTGCAGTCTGAAGGACTCTCTGATTTTAAACCTGAAGCTTTTACTGAACAAGCCTTGGTGACCTTAACCATGGGTAGAATAAGCAGTGAGTTATTAAATGTAGAAAATGAAGAAATATTGGCAGCTTATGCCCCTATTAGGGTTCAACAGCGGATTGTCGCCTTGCTTAAAGTTAAAGCGACCCTGCCTGTGGGTTTGATTCAACATGCTAGGGCTGTAGAATCAGATTACCGAACCTACAAAGAACTGGAAAGGCACCGTCAATCCATCCGAGATATATTTACCCATGCCATGCTTTTTATCACCTTGGTGATTGTTTTGGTTGTTGGTTTGGTTGCTATAGTCTTTTCAAGGCGCCTGACCAGCCCTGTTGGACAACTGGCGCATGCTCTGAAGAAGGTTACAGATGGCGACCTTGATGTGTCGATTCCAAACACATCCGATGATGAGCTTGGTGATTTAGTACATTCATTTAATCGCATGGCTCTGCATATGAAACAAAATGTGGAGGCTATTGAGAAAGCTCAATTGGATTTAAGTGATGCTTTAACCAGCAGTCGGCAGCGGCAATATGTCTTGGAAATGTTGCTGGCTAATTTGCAAAGTGGCGTATTATTGCTTAATGAGCATGGAGAAATCCGCCTTATCAATCAATCGTTGCGTCAATTGCTTGTTTTGCAGCCCAGTGACTGGGTGACTGGACGAAACTTTAGTGAGCTAAGTCGAGGCAAGTTGCATTTGGTGCATGAGTTTTATGATGAATTGAGTCATCAGCAGAATGAAACATTACAACGTGAATTAGAAGTTATGATCCAAGGTGAAAAACGCCACCTTTTGGCGCGTGGGGCGCGTTTGAGCGCATCTGGATTGTCTGGGTTTTCGGGTTATTTATTATTATTGGATGATGTAAGTCAGTTGGCGGAAGCACAGCGCCATCGCGCATGGTCTGAAGTCGCACAGCGTTTGGCACATGAGATTAAAAACCCACTTACACCGATTAAATTGGCTGCTGAGCGTTTGCAACGGCGATTCCGTGGACAGGTGGATGACCATGCTGTATTTGATAGCTGCACCCAAGCGATTATCGCACAGGTTGAGCGTCTGCAACGCTTGATTGTAGATTTTTCAACATTGGCGCGTTTACCAAAACCACATTGTAAACAGGTGAAGTGTGCGACTTTTGTGCAGGAGCTGCGTGATTTATACAGTGCCTATTCGCGGGTGCGAGTTGCAGATATGCCACCTGATTTGTCATGTTATTGTGATGCCGATCAAGTGCGGCAAATTCTTATTAATTTGATGGAAAATGCATTGGCAGCGACGGAAGGTGGGCAAAACCATATCCGTTTATATCTTTCTAGTGATAATACGATGGTTTATTTTCATATTGAAGATGATGGTGATGGCATTCCAGAATCAGTACGTCCGCACTTGTTTGAAGCTTATTACTCAACGAAATCGACGGGATCTGGTTTGGGGCTATCGATCGCTAAACGCATAGCTGATGAGCATGGTGGTGATTTGTTATTGCTATCAAATGAGAACCCGACACATTTTTGTTTGGCATTACCAATACAAGAGCCTGAAGTGAAGTCCATGAAGCAGACTTTGGAGGACACATGAGCGCACGTATTATGATTGTCGATGATGAACAGGCTATACGTGAGTCGTTGCAAGGGTTATTTGAAGATGAGGATTATCTTGTAAGTTCGGCACCGTCGGGTGAAGAGGCTGTGGCGCGCTTTCGCAAGCAGCCTGTGGATTGTGTATTGTTGGATATTTGGATGCCTGGCATTGACGGGTTGGAAACCATGCTGCGTTTGCATCAACTGGATGATCAGTTGCCCATTATTATCATGTCGGGTCATGCAACCATTGATACAGCTGTGCGGGCGACTCGCCAAGGGGCTTTTGATTTTGTTGAAAAACCATTGTCTTCTGAAAAGTTGCTTGTACTTGCGCGAAATGCACTTGAGAAACGAAAATTAACACGTGAAAACAACGAGCTGAAGCAAAATATACAACAGCAATCGCGCCATGAGTTGGTGGGTGATAGCGATGCAATTGGTAAAGTAAGGGAGCTGATTCAGCGTGTGGCGGTAACGGATACGCCCGTGTTGTTACTGGGTGAGCATGGAACAGGAAAGGCTGTTGCAGCTCGTATGTTACACCAGCAATCCAAGCGCGCAGAAGCACCTTTTGTGGATGTTAATATCGCCAGCATTCCTGATGGTAAAATGGATTCTGAATTGTTTGGGCATGAAAAAGGTGCTTTTCCAGGTGCATTGCATATGCAGCGGGGGCGTTTTGAGGCAGCGCATGGGGGAAGCTTGTTTTTGGATGAAATTGGTGAGTTAAGTCTAAGTGCACAAGCCAAAATCCTTCGAGCTATGCAAGAGCGGCGTGTTCAGCGTTTGGGTAATCCCTCCAATATGCCTGCCAATGTGCGAATTTTAGGTGCAACATCATCAAACCCCGAGGCAATGTTACAGCAGGGCATGTTGCGTGAGGATTTTTATTACCGATTAAATGTGATTATTATCCAGTTGCCAAGTTTGCGTGAGCGCATAGAGGATTTGCCGCTATTGATCGAGACACTTGTTATGGAGCAGGCGGCTCTTTTGGGTGGAGATGCAGTGCAATTTGCTGAATCTGCACAAGCAGCTATGGCGAATTATTCATGGGCAGGAAATGTGCGCGAATTGCGCAATTATATTGAACGCTGTCACATCCTACAGCCTGGCGAAGTGATTACTGCGGATAGTATGCCGCCGTTGGATACTACAAAGCAGGTAAGCAGAAAAGAGGATATTGTGGTTGAGGATGATTCTCAACATAATTTTAACTATGCGAGAGAACGCTTTGAACGTGATTATTTATTGCGCCACCTCGATAAACATGGCTGGAATATTAGTCATACAGCCGCAGATATTGGCATGGAACGAAGTCAATTACACCGCAAGATAAAACACTTCTCACTGACTCAAACGGAGAAAGAACAATGAATGTTTTAATTTTAGGCGCAGGTGAAGTGGGCTTTCATATTGCCCAGCGTTTGGCATCAGAGGGCAACAATGTTTCGGTGATTGATAATGATGCAGCACGTTTGCAACGCGTTGCTGATACCATGGATGTAAAGACCATTCTTGGTTATGCCACACACCCAACGACGCTGGCGCAAGCGGGTGCCGAGAATGCAGAGTTGTTGATAGCGGCGACAACCAATGATGAAACCAATATGTTGGCATGTCAGGTGGCGCACTCTTTATTTAAAGTAACGACCAAAATGGCACGTATTCGTGAAACAGATTATGTCAATCATCCTAAATTATTTGGTAGGGATGAACTGCCGATTGATTTGATTATTTCACCTGAAAATGAGGCTGCCAAATCGATTGTTAAACGCTTTCAAATCAGCTCTGCTGTGGACGCACAAGAGTTTGCGGGGGGGAAAGTGCAATTGTTGGGTATGCGCATTCCGCCCAAAGGGCATTTGGCAGGTGTTGCATTAAGTGAGTTGCATGAAGTGCTGGGTGATTTGCGAACCTATGTTGTGGCACACGAGCATAATCGTTTATGGCGTGTGCCTAAGCCAGAAACAGTATTGTTGGCAGGAGATAGCATTTATTTGGCTGTTGCGGGTCACGACGTAGACCGTTTGCTGGAGTGTTTGGCTACTGAGGGCGGAGAGGAAAAAAGTAGTGCGCAACGCAATGTGTTGATCGTGGGTGGCGGGCATGTGGGTTATATTGTTGCGCAACAATTGGAGAAGCTTGGCACATCGGTCAAGTTGATTGAACATAATCCTATGCGTGCGGAATGGCTGGCAGAACACTTGGATCGTACGGTTGTGATTCATGGAGATGCTTTAGATAGGCAGCTTCTTGAAGAAGAATCAATTGATACCATCGATGATTTTCTGGCGCTTACCAACGATGATGAAACCAATATTCTGGGTAGCCTGATAGCCAAGAAATATAAAGTTCCTCATATTGTAACGTTGGTAAACCGCGCTATTTATAGTGATTTAATGCGCGAAATGGGTTTGGAAATTACTGTCTCTCCACGCTTGACCACGGCATCTGCGATTTTACGCCATGTGCGTAAAGGGCGCATCTTTGGGCTTTCTTCACTGGGTGATGGTACGCTGGAAGTTTTAGAAGCAGAAGCGCTTAAAACATCCGTAATTTTGGATACACCGTTGAGTGAGTTGAAGCTGCCTGAAAATACAGTGATTGGTGCGATTATTCGTGGTGATGAGGTGATTATTCCTGATGG
>CAYPXU010000081.1:0-8019 GCA_964414875.1 uncultured Zetaproteobacteria bacterium
AGCCATGATGGAAGTAGCGGAAGTAACAGGTGTTGTGTCACGAACAGGCGCGGATGAATTGCGTATGGATCCAATGGGCTTGTATCAAACAGATAACTTCCTTATCACCATTCCTCGCGAGCAGTGGACACGTCCTTTATCCGAGTTTAAAGATGAGTTGCGACAAAAACTAGAGCAATTTAAGGGCATTGATTTTGCATTCACACAGCCGATTGATATGCGGGTATCGGAAATGTTGACCGGCGTGCGGGCGGCGATGGCAATTAAGCTTTATGGTGATGACATCGACACCTTGGAAAATTTATCGGCTCAGATTGAGCAAAGCCTGAGCAAGGTCACAGGTGCTGTGGATATTTTTCGTAGCAGGTTATCAGGACAAAACTACCTACAAGTGGACATGAAGTCGGCTGCGATGGCACGTTATGGTATCAACGCAGAAGATATTAACAGCGTGATTGAAACCGCTGTAGCTGGACAGGTAGTGACAGAGGTCATTGAAAGGAACCGTCGAACTTCGGTATTGCTACGTTTTCCCGAATCTGCGCGCAATTCATATGAAGCTATTGGCAAGCTATTGATTGAGACTCCAACCAGAGCAAAAGTACCTTTGCATTTATTGGCAGATATTTATGCCAGTGATGGACCTGTGGAAATTTCGCGAGAATCGGCAAAACGGCAAGTCGTGATTCAGGCGAATGTGCAGGGGCGTGATGTGGTGAGTTTTGTGAATGATGTGCAATCTTCGATTGCGAAAAATGTAACATTACCACCAGGCTATTATGTAACGTATGGTGGGCAATTTGAGAATCAACAACGGGCATCAAAACGCTTAGCATTGGTGATTCCTATATCGATTGCTTTAATATTTTTATTACTATTTCTAACATTCCGATCTACACGTCAAGCTGGTTTAATTCTTTTAAACATTCCGTTTGCGATGATTGGTGGTGTAGTAAGTCTGTATTATTCAGGGCTGTATTTATCCGTTCCTGCATCGGTTGGATTTATTACTTTGTTTGGTGTCGCTGTGCTTAATGGCGTGGTGATGATTAGTTATTTTAATCAACTGCGTGAGTCGGGTTATAGTGTGACCGATGCCGTACGCTTAGGTGCAGAACGCAGGCTTCGCCCTGTATTGATGACCGCCATGATTGCCAGCCTGGGTTTGTTGCCACTACTCACGGCAACAGGTATTGGCTCAGAACTACAGCAACCGCTTGCGGTGGTTATTATCGGCGGGCTGGTGACATCAACGTTGCTGACTTTGATTCTTTTGCCCATGTTGTATGACTGGATCGAGGGTAAAGAGGAGCGTAAAGCGGCTAAGGAGGCAATGGCATGAAAATTTTAACAATGGTTATCCATGCCAATATGCAGCATGATTTGGCTGATGTATTGCGCAGCATGGATTGCATTAAAGAGTTTACATTTAGCCAAGTGCAAGGTCATGGTTCCCAAGATACCAAGGATGCTTTTCTGTCCATGCGCGATAGGGTTGTTGGTTACTCTCCGCATATTCGCGTGGAAGTGATGCTAGAAGACACACAAGTTTCGACTGTCTTGGAAAAATTACGCAGTGTGGTCAAACATAGCCGTGATCAGGGTGTCTATTGGCTTACATCTGTGGATGAATCAGGGTTATTATAGCTTGCTTGGGTAGCACTAGTTTTGCATTAGCGATGCCCTAAATAGATTGAATCTGTAGCTGATAGCGGCTTAGAAGCCGATTTTTTCAAAGGAAAATATCTTCCAAAAGTTTAAGCAGTGTTTTATGCCAAGATTAAAGCATCACCATAACCCCAATCTGCTATGGCATGAGCACGTAACAACGCTGTTTTTTATAAATAAATAGGTCTAGATTCGCGCCATGATACGTACTGAAAAACTAAGTCGTCACTTTGATGATGTTATCGCACTGGATGCGACAAATATTCACATCAAAGAACATCAAACAACCGTCATTATGGGTGGTTCAGGCTCTGGTAAAACCACTTTATTGCGTTTATTGGCTGGTTTGGAATGCCCAACATCAGGGCATATTTGGTACGGCAAAGACGATTTAAACGGCATGAGTCAAAAGTCTCTTTATCAACTGCGCTCCCGCATGGGCATGGTTTTTCAATATTCTGCACTGCTCAACTCTTTAAGCGTTTATGATAATGTTGCTTTTCCTTTGGTTGAACACACACAACTGGATAAGTCTGTCATTCATACTATGGTGACCATGAAACTTGAGCAAGTTGGTCTACGTGGTTTCGAAAATTTAATGCCATCGCAACTCTCTGGCGGCATGGCAAAACGCGTTGCCTTTGCCCGTGCTTTAGCCATGGATCCAGAAGTTGTGTTCTTTGATGAGCCCACATCAGGGCTGGATCCTATTTCAGCAGGCGTGATTGCCTCACTGATTGGTGATATTACCAAGCGTACAAAAATGACTTCTATCGTTGTGACCCATGATGTGCATGCAGGACTTGATATTGCGGATCATGTTATTTTATTATGGCAGGGAAAAGTGATTGCAGAAGGCACATCCGATGTTATTCGTAATAGTAATGATGAGCGTGTGCAACAGTTTATTCAAGGTCGCCCCGATGGACCTATTCCATTTTCACGCAGTGAAACATCCTATATTGAGGATCTGCTGCATAAACCTGGCACGGTGAGAATATCATGAGTCAAACAAGCTCCACACAAAACAGCATGATTACATTTTTTGGAGGCTTGGGACGCTGGTTCTTACGTAGCATTGAAAGCATGGGTGATGCCGCAGTATTGAGTACCACATCTCTGGCTCATTTGTTTGCCAAGCCTTGGCAAGGCAAACACATCGTTATACAGCTCTATGCCTTGGGTGTCGGCTCATTTATCATCATTGCCATCACCGGTGCTTTCACTGGCATGGTTTTATCACTTCAAGGTTATTATACCTTGGCAAAATTTGGTTCGGAGTCCCTACTTGGATCAGGTGTAGCACTAGCCATTATTCGTGAATTAGGCCCTGTGCTTGGCGCTTTTATGATGGTGGGTCGGGCTGGCTCAAGTATTACTGCCGAAATTGGTATTATGCGTGTGACCGAGCAGCTTGATGCATTGCAAATGATGGCAATCAATCCAAAAGCACGCGTCATTTTACCTCGCATTATTGCCATGATTATCGCATTGCCCATATTGGTTACAATGTTTGATATTATTGGTTTGGCTGCTGGTTATGTCGTTGGTGTTGAATTATTGGGCGTGAACGGCGGCGCTTTTATTGGTGAAATGATTGCCAAAATCACGCCTATGGATTTATACGCTGGCTGGGTTAAAGCACTCGGCTTTGGCATCTTAATCGGCGTTATTTGCACATATATGGGTTACCGCGCAACACCGACAACAGAAGGTGTTGCCAAGGCCACAACACAGGCGGTGGTTGCAGGATCGGTCGGCGTACTTGTACTCGATTATATTCTGACATCATTTTTCCTATAAATTATTAAGAGAGAGAGGTTATATGCAATCTTATCGCAAAACTGAAATTACCGTGGGTATCTTCGTATTTCTTGGCATCATGGCTATGGCTTGGATGGCAATTAAATTAGGACAAGTCGGTGGTTTAGGCTCCGCTGGTTACAATGTTTCCGCCACCTTTGACGATGCGGGAGGCTTGCGGGCAGGAGCAGATGTGATGTTGGCAGGAGTGTCTATTGGGCGTGTCGCATCCGTACAGTTAAAAGGGCAAGAAGAGGCCTTGTTACAACTTGAAATTCAACAAGGTGTCGAACTAACCACCGATGCCATTGCAGCGGTTCGAACCAAAGGTATTATTGGTGAACGTTATGTGCGCATTAGTCAGGGTGCTGATGATGAAATCATTGAAGATCATGGCGAAATCGAAGAAACAGAGTCTGCTATCAATATCGAAGATTTAATCAGCAAGTATATTTTCTCCAGCGCAGAGCAATAATTACCCCACCTACATGCATGAGACTATATAGACTTTGCTTAGGTTTATTTAGAACAAGGAGTTTGACATGAATATAATGATAAAAAGCCTGATCACACTTTTACTGCTATGGCTTGCTGCACCCGCTTGGGCAAATGATACAGAACGTGATGACCCCAAAGTTGTCATTGAAAAATCCGTGAACGGTATTCTGCACGCATTAGAGGGTCGAAAAGATCAAAGCAAGCTAACGGAACAAGACCGCGATGCTATTCGCCAACAGGTTGAGGGGCGCTTTGATTACCGTGAAATGGCTCGCCGTAGTGTGGGTAAAACTTGGAAAAAACAAAGTCCTGACCAACAATCAGCATTCACTGAAACATTTCGTCAGCTACTAGAACGCTCATATGGCAATCGTCTTTCAGCCTACCATGGTCAAGTCGTTGAATTTGATGATGCTGAATTCAAAAAGAACAAAGCACGTGTAAAAACACGTGTCATTGACAGCAATAAAATCACCCCCGTTGAATACCGCTTGCATCAACGTGATGGCGCATGGCAAGTCTACGACATTAAAATTGAGGGTGTTAGTTTGGTTGGTACATTTAGAAAAGACTTCAAAGGGCCGCTAAAAAAAGATGGCTTTGATGGTCTTCTAAAAGCACTCAATGAGAAGGTTAAACGACTAAAAGAGAAGGATGCTAGCTAAAACTACTGATTAAAATACAAGAACAACCTGTGTGAAGATCCCTTTAAGTAAGCTGAAAAAAGTAATGCAGCGTGTCACCATACTACTATTGCTGCTCATCGTTTTAAGCGGCGTTACGGCATGGTGGTTGATCCCTGACATCAACCGTATGCGACCGCACATTGAATCATTACTCAAACAAGAATTACAATTAAATAAACTTAGCCTACAAGGCTTATCATGGTATTGGGCGGGGCATATTGGCTTTAAAGTCGACCACTGTAGCCTTGCAACAACGGATGGCACAGTAACCTTGGATGATTCCCAACTAGCAGTCCAAATATCATTATTTGGGCTTCTGCGCGGTGAATTATGGCCTAAACGCGTGTCATTGCATGGTGGTGTGTTGTATATCAATGCCTCAAATTACAGTAATGAAAGCAATGAAAAACATATGAACTTCACGCCAACACACTTGACGTTGAATGATATGAAAGTGCAATGGCGTTATGCCTCATACCAGGGAACACTGGATTCAGCTGCTTTGGATATAGATACTTCCTCTGGCTCTGCTCTCCTACGCATGCCAGGTTTCCGACTAACTGCATCGTTAAATCCCCACAATCAACTTGTTTCCGCAGATTGGAAGTTTGGCGATATGCATTGGTTACCCACTGAATGGCAAAAATTCATGTTAGGCAACATCTCTGGTGAGGCGCACCTAACACAGCAAAACAAATTACAATGGCAGTTAAAGATGCAAACACAGGGCGCTGCATCCATTCATATTCCTACAGGTCCATTTCAGCTACCCTTTGATCAACTACATTCAACATGGCTGATTAGCTTCGATGAACATTATAATTTACAACAATGGGATATGCCCTCGTTAAAATGGCAACAAGGGAAAAATCAAGGACTTGGAAATGCGCATTGGCAAGATGGTGAATTTACATTGTATGCCGACTCTGAACACTTGGATATGCCGCTATTATGGTCATGGTTACGCCCTCTAGATGATTCGCCAGATTGGCAGAATTGGTTAGCTAAAATGCATGCCGGCGTGGCATCAGATATTCAAGTTTCACTAAGTGTGCCTTGGACAGAACCGCTGAAAGGCTTGCCTAAAAATCAAGATTGGGATGCTTTACGTTATCATGTTAGTGCAGAAATAAATGATGCAGATATTCACTTAGGTTTTGCAGGAAATCGTCTTATGCATAGTAAAGCAGAAGTGGACCTTGATGAACGTGGCTTACAAGCAGATATTAGTTACGTTGAATTACCACATCATGCAGGCTCTGTATCTGGAACATTATACATACCATGGCAAACCTTAAACATCAATATTAAAGCGCATGGGCAAACAGATGTTGGTAAACTACAGCAATGGCTTAACCCCAAATACGCCGAAAGTATGCAATGGAATAGAGCCCCCGCAGCAACAAGCCTTGAAATGCAATGGAATCCATTAGAGGCAGAACCCAGCAAGGCACATATCTCATTAAAACCATCCGCCATATGGGATTTAGAGCCCAATAATATGCCGCTACAAATTAAATCGGGAGAGGTAATCTGGGATATAGAAGAGGGTTTAACTGCAAAAGATTTGGATATTCACAGTAAACTTTTCCATGCTTCTCTGTCCTTTCAAAGCATCGAAAATGCACAAAAAGAGTTGCAGCTAAAGTCTTTAACAAGCCATGTTACAGGCGACTTTTCTGACATTGTTGCATACTATCATATCCCCATTGATCAAGCCTCTGGTCAACTTCAAGCAAACATTAACTTTGACCAAGATTGGCACGGTGCATTGAATTTCAAACAAGCAACATGGAAAAACTTTCTCGGCTCCAACAAACCTATTGGGCAAGCTATGCAAGTAACATTTCAAGGAGCCCTAGAAAATGGTAGCCTAAAACTTCATAAGTTGTTTTGTGAGCAAGCTCCCATACAGCTCAACGGTTCTGGGCAAATAAACCACTACGGTTTAAAACTAGATTTATTATCGCTGAAAGCACCTGCTTTTAAAGGCGCACTTAAAGTCTCCGCACCTTTTACAAAAGAGCCTTGGGAAATGATTATTAACGCACAATATTTGAACCGCAACGCATTACCAGAGCAACTTCCACAGACCACAACAATGGCGGATAAATCTTGGTCTCTTCGCGCCAATATCGACACCTTCGTATGGGATGATGCTACAATGCAAGGTGTGTCTATAAAACTTGCTTCAAAACGCAATAGTGCTGGCTTTTTTAAAGCACGGAACATCCATTCAGGAACGCTTGATCTACAAGATATATCTGCCCTGTTTTCTTTACCTGGCGCTGGTGCAGTAGATTTAAGACAATTATCTGCGGCCATGGGCAAACAACACTTAATGCTTTCCGCATCATTAAATCCTGAGAAAGGTGGGGGTATGCATTGGCGAGGTTTTGCACAGCTCAATGGCAACTTTGGCGAGTCCATGCAACGAGCAGAGCTTACAAAGCTGTTTGCGGGGGGCGATATGCAAGCATTATTTCTAGGACAAGGCATCTTATTGCGCGATCAACCTTGGTGGGATGGGCTACGCGGGCGACTACGCTTACGCGTAGACAATGGCTCCATTCTCAAAGGGGGTACACTCACCAAAACACTCGCAGCTATAAGCCTCGTAGATTTGCCGGACTTATTCTTTGGTAACCGCAAAGACTTAAGTCAAGATGGTTTATATTACAAACGCTTACAAATTGAGGCAACTCTGCAAAATCAAATGTTTAATATTCAAAAGTTAGGTTTACGCTCGTCCGCCATCGATATAGCTGGCAAGGGAAGTTTAGATCTTGATAAAAATTACATCGACTTAAAAATGATTGTACGCCCATTTCAAAATTTAGATGCTCTGCTTGGAAAAATACCATTACTTCGAGACATTTTAGGTGGCGCTGCCCACTCTCTCATACGTAAAGTTTATCATATGCACGGACCTATATCCAATGCCACTGTTGATCAATTATTACCTCAAGATGCTGGTTTACCCAGCCCTGGCTTGATTGAAGCCCTATTAAGCCTTCCCGACCTGTGGTTTGGCAAAAAGAGCAGTAAAGTACAACCGTAATAACATGCCCTATTTACTCCTCTCTAATCAACAGGCTGAAATATCCAACGCAGTACACATACCACCCACCATACTCTTCTTCTTAGCCTGCGTGCAATAAGTGCCTGCGTGCAATAAGCGCCTGCGCGAAGCGATATACCTTCTGCTAGCCAAGCCATGCATGTTTGCATATTCGCATCAAAAAAAACAGTTCAGTGGCGTACTCATTTCGTGCAGGCTTATAGTGCTATAGTCATGCATGTTTAGAGTTACCGTCATCCTATGCTTCACAATGAGGAGTAAGCTACAATAGCAGCCTACTTA
>CAYPXU010000082.1:0-7964 GCA_964414875.1 uncultured Zetaproteobacteria bacterium
GTACGTTTCAGCCGTTGCAAATTGCATCGTGTGCGGCACTGAATGGACCTCAAGACTGTGTTGAAGAGATTCGCTTGATGTATCAATCACGCCGTGATGTGTTGATTGATGGTATGCATAATATGGGTTGGATGGCGGATAAACCCAAAGCATCGATGTTTGTTTGGGCAGAAATTCCAGATGAATTTAAGTCTATGGGTTCGTTGGAGTTTTCTAAAAAAATGCTTATTGAAGCGGGTGTGTCGGTATCCCCTGGCATTGGTTTTGGTGATTATGGTGATGATTTTGTGCGTATTGCTTTGATTGAAAATGAACATCGTACCCGTCAAGCACTGCGTGGTATGCGCCAGTTCTTACATGCAGGTGCAGGAAGCTAATAATTCATCAGAGGCACGCCTAACATTGTGCTTTTAATGGTTAGATATTTGGAGTTAAAATGAATGAAGTTCGAGTAGGTATTTTAGGGTTGGGTACGATTGGCTTGGGTGCTGCACGTATTTTAATTGAGCAACAAGCATTGATGGCACGTCGTTTGGGTAAAAAGTTGGTCTTGGTGGCAGCAGCGGATCGTTCGCTTGATCGTGATTTTGGTTTGGATTTGTCGGGTGTCCGTTTGACCGATGATGCCAATGATATTGTGACCGCTGATGATATTGATTTGGTGATTGAGTTGATTGGTGGTTATGAGCCTGCACGTACGTTTGTGGTAACTGCGATTGAGCATGGTAAACATGTGGTGACTGCCAATAAAGCGTTGATTGCCAAGCATGGCGAAGAATTATTCCCCTTGGCAGAAAAGCATGCTGTGGCGATTGGTTTTGAAGCGGCAGTGGCGGGCGGTATTCCTTGCCTGAAAGCGTTGCGTGAAGGTTTGGCTGCTAACAGTGTTGAATCGGTGTATGGTATTTTAAATGGTACATGTAACTTTATTCTCACCAAAATGGAGAATGAAGGCGCAGACTACGCCGATGTTTTAAAAGAAGCCCAAGAGCTTGGTTATGCAGAAGCAGATCCCACTTTTGATGTGGAAGGCATTGATACCGCGCACAAATTATCTATTTTGGCTTCTATGGCATTTGGTTCAAAGATTAAATTTGATGAAGTGTTTACCGAAGGCATTAGCAAAATTGGCGCAGCTGATATTGAAGCGGTAGCAGAGCTTGGTTACCGTATTAAATTGCTAGGTATTGCCAAGCCGCATTGTGTGGATGGCGTGGATAAAGTTGAAATGCGCGTGCACCCAACATTGGTACCTCTGACTGCACAAATGGCGCAGGTATCTGACTCCTACAATGCTGTGATGGTTTCGGGTGATTTTGTAGAGCATACGGTTTATACAGGTCGCGGGGCAGGTGAGCGTCCAACGGCTTCTGCGGTGATTGCGGATGTGATGGATATTGCACGTATATGTTCTGGTGATAGTAGTGGGGATGGTGTGAAATATTTAGCACCACCAATGGGTTATGTTGCTTCAGAGCGTCAAGAGCTTGCAACCTTGCCGATGGCAGATGTGCAAAGTGAATATTATTTACGCTTTATGGTGCAGGATGAATCAGGTGTGATTGCTGCGATTAGTTCTATTTTGGCAGATCATCGCATTAGCCTAGAAGCGGTATCGCAGAAAGAGCGCCATGCAACACAAGCAGTTGCTGTGATTATGTTGACCCACGGTACCAGCGAAGGAAATTTACAAGCCGCGATGAGCCGTATTATAGCATTACCGAGTGTTCAGGAAGATGTGTTGATTCTACGTAAAGAATCATTTGGAGTTTAAGATGCCTCGTTATGAAGGAATTATTAACCGATATAGAGCTTTCTTGCCAATAGCCAAGGATGATGCAGTCATTACTTTATATGAAGGTAATACACCGTTGCATGAATCGCATAATCTGCGCAATGCCATCAACCCTGAACTCAATATATTTTTGAAATTTGAAGGCTTAAATCCTACGGGTTCTTTTAAAGACCGTGGTATGACTATGGCAGTCACACAAGCTTACAATGCTGGTTCACGCAAGATTATTTGTGCTTCTACAGGCAATACATCTGCATCTGCTGCAGCTTATGCGGCGAATTGTGGTATGGAAGCTTATGTATTGATCCCTGATGGAAAAATTGCCTTGGGCAAGATGAGCCAAGGCATGCGTTATGGTGCAAAAGTGATTCAAATTCGTGGAAATTTTGATGATGCGTTGCAAATTGTACGTGATATTTCTGCCGATGGTTCGATTTCTCTGGTGAATTCAGTGAATCCATTTCGTATTCAAGGACAAAAGACTGGCGCATTTGAAATTGTCGATGAGCTAGGTTTCGCACCTGATTTTCATGCTTTACCCGTGGGTAATGCAGGGAATATCACTGCTTATTGGATGGGTTATAAAGAATACCATGAAAAACGTATCTCTAAAACCTTACCGAAAATGTTGGGCTTTCAAGCAGCAGGTGCTGCCCCCATTGTGAATGGCGCACCCGTTGAGAATCCTGAAACGATTGCGACAGCCATTCGTATTGGTAAACCAGCTTCTTGGAAACAAGCAGAAGCAGCGCGTGATGAATCAGGCGGTGTGATTGAAGCAGTGACTGATAAAGAAATTCTACAAGCCTATGATATGTTGGCATCGATGGAAGGCGTGTTTTGTGAGCCTGCTTCTGCGGCATCCGTGGCAGGTATTATCAAGCTGAATAAAGCAGGTTATTTCAATGCTGGTGATAAAATTGTTTGCACGCTTACAGGTAATGGTTTGAAAGACCCTGATACTGCGATGCAAGGTATTGCGACACCGATTACCATTGATGCAACACAAGATGCTGTGCGCCGTGTTTTGGAGTCATAAACATTAAGTGAGTATTCCTTTATTGCTTGTTACACATGGACTTATTTCGAATCAGGATGGACTAACACTCCATCCTGATTTGTTTTTATGGCAAGAATCATTGGCAAAGCGTAAGCAACAATGGTTTCAAAGCTCTTCTTATAATCCTTTGGCATTATATGCAAAAATATTGGGTGTTGAGCCTGTTTTGTTATTGTCTTTAAAACTTCCTCAAAGTACTGCCAAGCAATACTGGATTGCCTCGCCATACCATGCACAATTATCGCGTGATTCTGTGCGTGTGATGCCAGAAGGCATGCTGCCTTGGTGTGAGCAAGATGCTGCTTGGGTATGCGAGTTGTTGAATCCTTTATTGCAAGAAGATGGCATACAACTTCATAGCATTGGCTCGGCTTTAGTATTGGCTTGTGATAAAGTTTTGCATGCAGAGCCTGCTGTCTTTTCTGATATTGCTGGCAAGAGTCTACCTAATCGACATCCAAAAGGTGCTGATGGTGGGTATGTGATGCGCTTGATGTCGGAAGTGCAGATGATGTTCAAACAATCACCTGCTATGCACCGCCGCCAACGTGGTGAAATAGATATTCATGGGCTTTGGTTTTGGGGAGCTTGTGAGCCGAATAATCTAGAAACTTCGCCTACCAAGCCTGTTGCAACCCGTGATGCTTTCTTGAACGCTATTGTTGATGGTAAAGATGCAAATATAACCATAACGGAGCCTGAGAAGCTTTCCGAGCTTATCAAAGAAGGAGCTGGTTTACCCAAGCAGGTGTTATTGCTTGGTGATGCCCATGCAGTACTACTCAAGCAATCTTTACTGCCAAGGTTCAGGATTAATCACTGGTTACCGAAAGCTGTAAAAGAAGAATCTGAATTATTTTCCAAACTTAGAAAGTAAACTTCTTACAATCATATGGAAAAACATTGGCATAAGCGCTAGTTTTGCTGAAAAATATAGTGTGATATGAAAGGCTTCTTTATGACTGATTCCAAAGTACAACGTAATATTCAAGCATTAAAAGATGCGTTGAAACAACGTATTCTACTGCTCGATGGTGCGATGGGGACCATGATCCAGTCGTATAAACTGGAAGAAGCGGATTATCGTGGTGAACGTTTTGCGGATTGGGCGAGTGATTTAAAAGGCAATAATGACCTTCTTAGTTTGACTCAACCACAAATTATCCGTGATATTCACACTGCATATTTGGATGCTGGTTCAGATATTCTAGAAACCAATACCTTTAACTCCAATGCACCATCCATGGCTGATTATGGTATGGAAGAGCTTGTTTATGAAATGAATGTTGCAGGCGCAAGGCTGGCGCGTGAAGCGTGTGATGCGATTGCCACAGCGGATAAACCACGCTTTGTGGCAGGTACGATTGGTCCGACTTCACGTACAGCTTCGATTTCTCCTGATGTGAATGATCCAGGCTTTCGCAATGTCACATTTATGGAGCTTGTAGAGACGTATAAAGTCGCCACCAAAGGTTTGGTTGAGGGTGGGTCTGATATCATCCTGATTGAAACGGTGTTTGATGTGCTCAATGCCAAAGCTGCGATTTATGCAGTAAAAGAAGCCTTTGAAGAGATAGGTATTGAATTGCCGATCATGATTTCAGGCACCATTACCGATGCTTCTGGGCGCACCCTTTCAGGGCAAACTGCCACAGCATTTTATAACTCTATGGCGCATGCAGAAGCGATTTCTATTGGTTTAAACTGTGCCTTGGGCGCAGGTGAATTGCGTCAATATATTGAGGAGTTATCCAATACATCACCTTGCTTTATCAATGCCCATCCCAATGCTGGTTTACCCAATGCGATGGGTGGTTATGATGAAACACCTGAAGAAATGGCTGCTGAGGTTGGTGAGTGGGCAAAATCTGGGTTTTTAAATATTATCGGTGGTTGTTGCGGTACTGGTCCTGATCATATTAAGGCTATGGCAGCGGCTGTGGAAGGTGTTGCACCACGCGTTATTCCTGAGCTTAAAATACAATGTCGACTGTCAGGGCTTGAGCCTTTGTTTATTGATGAAGATTCTTTGTTTGTGAATGTAGGTGAGCGTGCCAACGTCACAGGTTCTGCGAAGTTTAAACGCCTTGTCATGGAAGGTGATTACGATACCGCCTTGGATATTTGCCGTGAACAAGTGGAAAATGGTGCGCAAATCATTGATGTGAACATGGATGAAGCCATGTTGGATGGTAAAAAAGCCATGCGCACGTTTTTGAATCTTATCGCATCCGAACCTGATATTTCTAAAGTGCCTGTGATGATTGATTCATCGAAATGGGAAATTATCGAAGAAGGCCTGCAATGTGTGCAGGGCAAGGGTGTGGTTAACTCGATTTCACTTAAAGAAGGTGAAGAAAACTTTATCCGCCAAGCCAAGTTGATTCGTAAATATGGTGCAGCAGCGATTATTATGGCGTTTGATGAAGATGGGCAGGCCGATACATACAAACGTAAAACAGAAATTTGTGCGCGCTCGTACAAAGTGCTCACAGAAAAATGTAATTTTCCACCCGAAGATATTATTTTTGATCCAAATATCTTTGCCATTGCCACAGGTATTGAAGAGCATAATAACTATGCTGTAGATTTTATCGAAGCCACAGGTTGGATTAAAAAGAACCTGCCGCATGCCATGATTTCTGGTGGTGTATCCAACGTATCCTTCTCATTTCGAGGTAATAATCCTGTGCGAGAGGCGATTCACTCGGTGTTTTTATATTATGCCATCAAACAGGGCATGGATATGGGCATTGTGAATGCAGGTATGCTGGAAGTGTATGAAGATATTCCAAAAGAGTTGAAAGATGCGGTGGAAGATGTGGTGCTCAATCGTAGCTCTGATGCCACAGATAAGCTCTTGGATATTGCCGAGGATTATCGCGGTGATGGTAAGGTTGCCAAAAAAGCCAATGATGAATGGCGTAATCTGCCTGTTGCCAAGCGATTGGAACATGCGCTGGTCAAAGGTATTGATGCTTTTGTCACCGAAGATACCGAAGAAGCACGTTTAACCTTTGATGCGCCGATTGAAGTGATTGAAGGTCCGCTGATGGACGGCATGAACGTGGTGGGGGACTTGTTTGGTGAAGGTAAAATGTTCTTACCACAAGTAGTGAAATCGGCGCGGGTGATGAAAAAAGCCGTGGCGCATTTGATGCCATTTATTGAAGCTGGCAAAGCTGAGGGTGTGAATTCATCCAATGGTAAAGTGCTGATGGCAACGGTGAAAGGTGATGTGCATGATATTGGCAAAAATATCGTGGGTGTTGTGCTGCAATGCAATAATTTCGAAGTGATTGATTTGGGTGTGATGGTGCCAACGGCAACGATTTTGGAAGAAGCCAAGAAACATAACGTGGATATTATCGGGCTTTCGGGTTTGATTACGCCATCTTTGGATGAAATGGTGCATATCGCCAAAGAAATGAAGCGTTTGGATTATACTTTGCCGATTATGTTGGGTGGCGCGACGACTTCTAAAGCCCATACAGCTGTAAAAATATTCCCTGAGTATGATGAGCCGATTATTTGGGTGAAAGATGCATCACGTGCTGTGGGTGTGGCGCAGAATTTGATTTCTGAACTCAATCGCGCTGATTTTGTTGCCAACATTAAAGAAGAATATATTGGTGTGCGCGAGCGTTATCTTGGTCGCCAGAAACAAACCAATTGGTTAAGCCTTGAGGCTGCCAGAGCTAACCCAACAGCATTGAATGACGATAGCATTGCAGCTGCGCCCAAGCAGCTTGGTGTGCAGGTGTTGGATGATTTATCTATTGCGGATATTCGTGAATATATTGATTGGTCACCATTTTTTGGTGCGTGGGAACTGAATGGTGCATACCCACGCATTTTGAATGACCCACACAAAGGCAAAGAAGCGCAAAAGCTTTTTGATGAAGCCAATCAATGGTTGGATAAAATTATTGCTGAAGACTGGTTTACGCCTAAAGCGATATTTGGTTTGTTTCCAGCCAAAGCTACGGATGATGACAGTGTGATTGTGTATGAAGATGAAGCGAAAACCACCGAAAAAACACGTTTCCACTTTTTACGCCAGCAAACGGACAAAAAAGATAAACGCGCCAATATGTGTTTGAGTGATTTTATTTCTAAATCAGAGCAAACCCATGACCATATCGGTGCGTTTGCTGTGTCTATCTTTGGCGCAGAAGAAAAAGCCAAAGCTTATGAAGCAGAGCATGATGATTATGCGGCGATTATGATTAAAGTCTTGGCAGATAGGCTAGCAGAAGCATTGGCTGAAATGTTGCACAAACAAGTGCGCAGCAAACATTGGGGCTATGCAAACGATGAAACCCTTTCCAATGAAGAAATCATCAAGGAAAAATATCAAGGTATTCGCCCTGCGGCGGGTTATCCAGCCTGCCCAGACCACACCGAGAAAGGCACGCTTTGGCAGCTTTTGGATGTTGAGAATAATATTGCTATGCAAATCACAGAATCCTTTGCCATGTTGCCCACAGCAGCTGTGTCAGGGCTATATTTTGCCAATCCTGAATCACATTATTTTATGGTGGGTAAAATCAATAAAGACCAAGTTAAAGATTATGCCCAGCGTAAAGGCATAAGTCTGGATGAAGCTGAGCGTTGGTTAGCTCCTAACTTGGGGTATTAAGTACGTATGTATATTAAGCCTAATGTTGGCCTTGCTGGTAGTTATGGTTTAATTGAATGTAACTATTCAGCTCACCGCTTATTTTCCCAATATCAGCGTTAAAAATTGCTCGCTTACAGCAGTAAGCTGTGCTTTTTCGCCTCGTTATTGGAAAAAACGCAGCAATCTGAACAGCTACAGGCTATTGTTGATACTATGCTGAATAGTTACAATTGAATTAGATATACCAAATCCTGCAAGAGACAACTGCTTATCTGGCTTTGGCTTATTTGGATTTCTTATAACCGACATTCCGCACCCTTAAATCAATATTGCCGCATTTAATTTATACTTACTTTTCAATAGGTTAAGTTAAAATATGTTGTTTTATTTAAATGGAGTATGTAATATGTTGTTTTATTTAAATGGAGTATGTAATTATTAACGCGTAAATACCATTTGTTTGGAATTGGAAAATTCAGGGTTCC
>CAYPXU010000083.1:0-7949 GCA_964414875.1 uncultured Zetaproteobacteria bacterium
CAGATTCAAAGCCAAAGTGTGTGGGTGGATAGGGTTTTATTGGTATTAGGCGGCTATATTGCTGGGGTGTCACTGACGGGTGCCCCCTTAATTGTGGCTGTAGCGATGCACCGAGTCTCCAAAGCACAAGTGCGTAATACCCTGTTTGTAATTTGGTTTGTTTTGGTCTCTATGAAGTTATCAGTATTGGCATCGGCAGGTGTGAATTTTTGGTGGTCAAGCCATCTTTGGTTATTGCCATGTGCTGCCATAGGTCATGTGGTTGGTCTAAAATTACATCATCAACTTATTGCTGGTGACGGCGGCTATTTCAAACAAGCCATTGGCGGTGCATTGATTGTAATTTGTTTGGTTGGTTTTGTATCACTTGAAATTATTTAGTCGTCGTTATCTTGTATTGTAAAGCAGGTAAAGATGTTCGAATGCGATGAATAACGGATAAATCTACTTCAGCTGTGATGATGCCTTCGCCATTCGGAAGTTCAGAAATAATCTTACCCCAAGGGTCAATAATCATGCTATGGCCATAAGTTTCTCTGCCGTCGCTATGTTTGCCGCATTGGGCAGATGCGAGTACATAACATTGATTTTCAATGGCACGGGCACGCAATAATGTCTCCCAGTGGGCTTTACCTGTTGGTACGGTAAATGCAGCAGCAACGGTGAGTATATTGCAGCCTTGAGAGCTATAATGACGATAAAGTTCGGGGAAACGCAAATCATAACAAATCGAGATGCCTGCTTTCCAATCGGAGTCTATGCTAACAGTTACAGGTTCTTTACCCGCTTCAATGGATTCAGATTCCTGCCAGCTTTCTGTGCCTAAATCAGCATTGAAAAGGTTTATTTTATCATAGCTCGCATGTTGTGTGCCATCGGGAGCGAAAATAGGGCAGCGATTGTAAAGTTTATCACCATGCCCCGAAGGGCAGAGCGTGGAACCTGCGATAATCCATAGCTGGTGCTGCTTGGCTTGCTGTGATAAAAATTCAAGGGTTACATGTGTTTTTTCTGCATTTTTTAGCTTTTCTTGTTTATTTAGAGCAATAAATGAAAAAGTCTCGGGTAAAAGTGCCAGTTTAGAACCTTTTTTGGCAACTTGATTGAGATATTCTTCAGCTTGAGAAAGGTTGCTTTCAATATCATGGCTTGAGCACATTTGAATGCAACTGACTTGCATGCGCTTAGACACTAACGTGGTTCCAAGGTGATAATATGTTGATCATGATCAATGCTCATTTTATAAGCATTTAAGAAACTCATGCCGAGAAGTCCAAGGTTTGGGTCAGGTGAAACTTGTTGAATGGCAGCACGTATATTGTTTTGACGCAATTGTTCAACGTGTAGGCTGGAAATATTCACCATATAACTTTGTGTTACACCATTGGCTGTTTGTAAGGTAATTGTTTTGGCATCTTGTGTAGATATATGGGCTATTTTGGCAATATTTGGTGGGATAATGACCAATGTAGCTCCTGTATCGACAATAAATTGCATGTTAATATTATTGACTCGCCCTTGCACAATCATACTGCCATTTTTATCTTGGTATTTAATGCGCATGGCATTGCGTTTAAGATTGAATGCGGGGTTGGAAATGCCTGTCATGTTTTTCAGATGCTGCTTTTGGGAGCCTGCAACAGGTTTATCTGAAAAGTGTACTTTACCGTATTTATCAGTCCATTTATAAATATCTGCTTGTGCCATAAAAGGCAGAAGAAGCCATAAAATAAGTAGCTTACGCAAAACGACCAATGCCACGAATGAAGCCTAAATTTGCATTGGTATTCAATATGGGGACAAGTTTATCGCTCGTGCAAGTCATGAGCGTCATCATGCCAGGACCATGACCAGCAAGCGGAGAATCTGAATGAATCACTACACCAATGGTAATAGAGCCTTTGCGATAGGTTCGTCCATAACGGTTGTCATGATCAAGCACGGCAACAAAGTCTCCGAAACGAAGTTTGTTTAAGCTGAACTCTTTCACCACAGACTCATCATGACAGAGAATATCATAATCACCCGTAGTTACAGATAATGCGCCGATACCACTGCCCATCGCATAACCTGGAACCATGACATTGACAGGCACTTCGATTTTTCCATCTTCGCGCTCTTTTAAACCCCATTGTTCAAGTAATACAGGGTCAAGATTATAGATATATACATCATCATGATCGATAAGTTTCAGCCCTTGCCCATGGCCTTTGACCAAGAATTTATCATCGCAAGTGAGTTTATCTAAGGTACTATCAGGAAAATCGAGCATCAAATGGTCTACACCGCCGTGATGACCAAGTACCGTACCGATTTCGCCTTTGGCTTCGCCTGAAATCACGCGCACCAGATTGCCGCAACAGGACATAAATTGATAACCAGAAGCACATTTCTTGTTTTTGTGATCCAGTGTGCTGGAAACACCCGATTCAATATGTTCACCAGCCCAGCCAAATACTGAATCGCCGACTTTAACATTGTAAGTAATACCGCCAGTCGATGGCCAAGAAAATATTTCACCATCACTACCAACTTCAAACGGTGCCCATTGATGGGCAGGTGCAACACCGCCTTGTACTGCGGTCATCACAAGTTGATCTTTATTGGTTTTTAGGCTCATTTTGTTTCGCTCGCAAGTTTATTTTTATCTTTTAACCATAGTTTTTCATTTTTATAAAAGATACCATGATGTTTAGAATTTTTAGTACAGTTATATGTGGTAATTCTTTCGATTAGTCTAAGTTTAGCACTTGAGCTGCATTTAGGGCAGATAGGCGTTAATGGTTCACAGCTTCGACAGTTTTGGCAATACAAATAATGGTTGTGGCTATACCGTATATTGAATGGTATTTTACACTTAGGACATGAAAAAGGAGGTTTTTTATATTTAGCCTTTGTTGATGAATGTGTTTTTTTAGGTTCTTTTAGAATATTTTCTAGGGTATTTTGTTTTTTCAATGTTGCTGATGTTTTCGATGTGTCACTCTTGAGTAAGAAATTTGTAATGTTTTGTAAATCATTTTTGCTGAACCACACGCTATCTCCCGTGATAAGTTCTCTTTTATATTGTTTGATTTTTTTGCGTAAAGCAGTTGTAACAGCATCAGCCTTATAGACATCTTTAATTTCTTGCTTGCGTTCAATAATGGCTTGGTCTGAGATAGCGGTTATACAATCGTAACTCCTTCTTGCAACACCCTTTTGTACTAAGCCAAGTAGTTTTCCTAAAAACTCCTCTGGATTTTCATCAAGGAACGAAATAAGAATGTCTTTTTGCATCTCAAGTTGGATCGGAGGTGAGCGCATCCCAGATGGTTTTCCATTATAATAGCGAATCCACTCACCATGCTTATTTATTTCAACAGAACCTGTAATACTTTTACTTTCGATTAGTATAAAACCATATGGATGCAAGATGAGGTGGTCAATTTGAGCAACTTCGCCTTCATGAATGATGCGAATATTATTAAACACAAAGATATTTTTATCTTTCCCAAATTCACGTTTTAGGTAAAAAGCCATTTGTTTTTCAGCTTCTTGCCCAGCCTTTAATCTAATATCATTTGTAAATTGACCTGACCATTCTTTCACAATCATTTTTACTTATTTATCCTTTTGTTGAATGATTTCATATTCTTTCTGAATAATATGCTTGAATGTCTTATCAATGTCACTCCATGCTAATACATCGACCATGATAGGTAGATCTGACTCGGATAAAGCTTCTTTGATATTAAAAAGTTGCAGTGTTTCTAGTGGTTTATTATTAATAATGACCAAATCAAGGTCAGAAAATTTTTTTAGATTGCGACCATGCACCCTTGAACCAAATGCCCAAACATCGTATTCAGGCACATGTTGTTTTAGAATATTCTGAACAATGCCTAAGTTGATGGGTTCAAGGTGCATTATGATTTTTCTTGCATGTGTTGTAAGAGTGAGGGAACAGTCGTTGCGAATGTTAATGCTGCATCAAATGCTTTCTTAGCGTTATCTTCGTTGTAGGTGTGAACAGATATATTGCGTGCTTCTATGAATAAAAACCAAGTTTGAGGATCATCAATTAAACCTTGGCGTGAAGCGAGGCGAAACAAATCTTTTTTTGTTAAGGGGTCCGCATCGGCAGGGCTAATATAAAGTCGAATCCAACGCTGTAGCATTTTCCAAGACATCTCGAAGGTATATTCAAAGCGTTGAATAACTGAATCACGCAAGACATCTTTTAGGGCAGCATCATGTTTGTGTAAGTCATAAATATGGATGCCTTCTTGTAAGGACTTGATGGCTTTCTGTAGCTGGCTGTAATCAAGTGTGTCCATAGTTACTCCTTTACATAATGCAAGAACTTACTCATTCGTCCTGCATTGATACCACGCTGCTCAAATTTTGTAAAAATACGACCTTCATCACGATCAACATAACGACCTTTACCAGCGATGTTGGTCAAATTAGGCGTAGCATCCAAAATATCACGCATCCAGTCAGCCAACTCTTCAATATCTGATGCTAATTGAATAAACCCACCCGGTTTTAATCGGCTGACCA
The DNA here is from genome assembly GCA_964414875.1 of uncultured Zetaproteobacteria bacterium. Classification (GTDB taxonomy): domain Bacteria; phylum Pseudomonadota; class Zetaproteobacteria; order Mariprofundales; family Mariprofundaceae. The sequence goes on from CAYPXU010000083.1 coordinate 4,546, forward strand.
TCATGTTTGCCATATCTTTTTGAATAATACGACGTTTATGATGGCGAGCTTTTGGCCAAGGGTCTGGATGGTTAACGATAATGCCATCGAGTTGCTCTGGTTCGATTTGATGTTCTAAGACATATTGGGCTGGTAGTTGTGTAATGCGGCTACGCTCAATGACACCTGCATCTTCGAGTCTGCCAACAGCCTTTGCTACGCCAGGTAAATAGATTTCAACACCCACTACAATCCAATCAGGGTTGTTTTGTGCTGTATATACCAAGAAATCGCCATTTCCGAAGCCAATTTCCATCACAATTGGGGCGTTTTCTGGGATGTTGGTATCATTTAAAGTTGTATCTTTGGGTAAACCGATTTTAGGTAACCATTTGAGCAGTCGTGCTTCTTGACCATCGGTCACAAAGCCATTTTTACGCCCGTGGGTACGCATTTCTTGTTGGGAAAACTGATCTCGAAACTCTTTGGATAAACGCATGTGCGAACGATACCAATATTTAAGCTACAATCGACTCCCTAATTTCATCAGCCTTAGTTTCACCACACAGCTTGGCAACAAGTCGCAGTGAGAATTCAACAGCCGTACCAGCACCACGACTGGTAATCAGAAAATCATCTTCCACAACATTATCATTCATATATACAGATGAAGGCTGCAATGCTTCCATATCAGCTTGGCAAGCAGGGTAGGCGGTGACTTTCATACCTTTGGTGATGCCATAGGCAGCCAAAGCGGTGGGGGCAGCACAAATGGCGGCAATAGATTTTCTCTCAGAGCGTAAACGCTCAACGACTGCTTTAACATTGGCATTATCACGCAATAAATGGGCATTGGGCAAGCCACCAGGCAATACAATCATATCCCAAGCATCATGCATCACATCTGCTAGGTTGGCATCGGCTTGCATGGTGATATTTGAGCGCCCTTGTGCAGCTTTGCCATCCAAAGATGCGGTGGTAACGGTAATATCAGCACGCCTTAAAATATCGACAATGGCAACAAATTCGATTTCTTCAACACCTTCTGTAAAAGGAACTAGAACTTTTTGCATAATGATTTCTCCGTTAGAATGAGATATAAGAGGCGCTATTTATGAATCAGCGTCGGGTTCAGGCTGCCAATTTTGAATATCATGCTGGTATTCGGATTCTTCTTTTAGTTTTTCCACGTCAGGAATAAATATTCCCATATTGGATGTGTTAAGATGCTCCAGCCAGCCACCTAGGAATTGCAAATAGGTGTTGTGCATAAGCTCTGTTTTTAAAGCAGCTTGTTCACCAATATAATCACTACTTGAAGCAATCTCACCACGCACTGCAATATCTAAATTACCAATGATTTTGCTATTGTTGGCATCTATAGCCTTGAATTGACCCGCAGTATTAAGATAAATAAGCCATGCAGTCCCTGGCTCAAGTGATGCGGTGGTTTGAATCATTTGAGCTTTGTCTGGAATGGGTGCTGCTGAAAGGCGATGTAATACGACATGGGCAAAGGTGCCGCGCATAAGAAAATCAAACATGCCCGCTTTATCCTGGGCGATTAGACCCAGCTCTTTATCTTTTTTCATACGCCTGCCAGCCCAAGTTTCGGCAGTGCTTTTGTTGGTAATGTGAGCATCCTTCTTTTGCAGAGGTTCTGCGTAGATGCATGTGCGCCAAGTATCATCAGATTGTAATCGCCATGCTTTATCTGCTGCTGGTGAAAGGGCATCAATAGAGAAAATAATCTTCATGATTGATTATGCTTTTCAATCACGGGATTACCACTGTGTGGATCAATACGCAGTGAAATATCACCATGCAATAAATGCAATAAGTCTTCACCAACCAATTCACGTCGCCAGCCTTGTAAGCAGGCAATATCTGGCTCTGGAGGTTTGCGTTGTTTACCCCATGATGCCAATTCTGCAAGCTCGCTTTTGCTGCTTAAAATAGTCCCGGAAATATCGCCTGCTTCAGCTTTAAGGCGGAGTAGGGTGTCGAGAAGCTCTAAACGCAGGTCTGTACCTGTCGTATGATGGTTGCGTTTGTGTGGTTTGGGCCATTGGTCTTCTGGGGTGTTTTTACCCTTTTGCCAAATACGAATTAAATCATCGCCAAAGCGACGAACTACACCTTGCGGTAAGCCTCTAATACGTTTGAGAATATCACTATTTAATTCATCTCGGCGGGAAATTTCGAGTAAGGGTTCATCAGCAATTAATCGACGGCGGGGAAGATTACGTTGTTTGGCTTGCTCTTCTCGCCAGCCTGCTAATTCACGCAATACAGCTAAAGCATGACCTTTAAGTTTGTTAACACCTTTTACACGCCACAAAAGGGCATTGTTATCCTCTTGATAGGTAGCTATATCACATAGTTTTGTCTGCTCTTCATCAAGCCATGCAAGGCGACCGCGTGCTTCAAGCTGTTCACTTAAATGTTGATAAATCGGCATCAACCAAATCACATCATCGGCAGCATATTCAAGTTGTTTTTGGCGTAAAGGACGTGACATCCAATCACTAAAAGATTCTTGCTTGGCAAGTTCTTTCTTGGCAATGCGCTGGACAAGATTGCCAAAGCCGATTTGTTGTCCCAAACCAAGCAATGCCGCAGCCACTTGAGAATCAAAAAGTGGTAAGGGAAGCTTGCCAGACTCTTTTAAAATGATTTCCATATCTTGCCTTGCAGCATGAAAAACTTTTAAGATCTTCGGATCGCAAAGTACATTCCAAAGCTCTGTTAAATCGTTTAACTTGATAGGATCAATAATCCAACACTGACCATTGCCATAAATTTGCAGTAGTGCAAATTCAGGATAATACGTGGTTTCACGGTGAAATTCGGTATCCACAGCCAATACTTTGCATTGCTTAAGCTGTTCGCATGTTTGGAGTAATTTTTCAGGGGTGTCGATATAGGTGTATGAGTTTTGAGGCATCAGCATAACCTAAAAGTTAGGCATTGCTTGGGCAATCAATTATTTAGTGCAAGGTGGAATGACTTGTTTAATATCTTCTTTAGACTATCCGTATGGTTAGTCGCAGGTTGTTTTTTTTAAGTGCTAGTTTAAGTTATAAAAAAAAGCCGCAGGGGTTAGCTGCGGCTTGAATCTTCTTGCTGTTTGCGTATTTTTACTTCGCTTTTTTCGGAGTGCTGCGTTTGCGCTCATTTTCAGTTAAGAAGCGTTTGCGTATACGGATGCTAAGCGGTGTGATTTCTACCAACTCATCATCAGCAATAAACTCAATCGCGCGCTCCAGTGAAAGTTTAATGGGTGGAATCAAGTTCACTGCTTCATCGGTGCCTGATGAACGAACATTGGTAAGTTTCTTTTCACGTGTTGCATTCACAACCAAATCATTATCACGGGCATGAATGCCGATAATCATACCTTCATAAATTTTAACATTGGCACC
>CAYPXU010000084.1:0-7907 GCA_964414875.1 uncultured Zetaproteobacteria bacterium
ATGCTGTTTGACGCCCATAAACCCAATTTTATGATGGGTGCTGAATAGTTACTTTAGACTAATCATAATAAAACCTCCATTTGACGTAAATCATCATGTAACTCGCTGATGAAAGCCTCTACTATGATATCATAGAACATATTTGTAGAAGATGTGAGGTAGGTCTGCGAAAGGCTCGAAATAATTACATGCTAGGACGATAAGTATAAAAAGAGTTCAGATTGACTTAAAGATGCTATTTGGACAGGGTGCGAAATCAAAAAATAGGTCTAATAAACTATTTTCTCAGGGTATTCTGAATATGACAAACAAAAATGTAGCAACGCATGAACTTACAGATGTGCCGTGTGTAAGCAAAACGAGTGATGGTCTAGTTAAAGGTATGCAGCGTCACTATTTGCGCACGTTGGGTCAGCACACTGCTAGTCAATCCCCTCATTATAAATATCAGGCATTGGCATTTACCATCCGTGATCACTTAATGGAATGCTGGAAAAATACTAAAGATGCCTATGAAGAGCAAGATGGTAAACGTGCTTATTATTTATCTTTAGAGTTTTTGATGGGACGTGCTTTGGGTAATGCAGTCTTGAATTTAGGCTTGGATAAGCAGACCGAAGAAGCCTTGCATATGCTAGGTTTGGAGTTTGAAGAAAAGATTGAAATGGAACGAGATGCCGGTTTGGGTAATGGTGGCTTGGGTCGTTTGGCAGCATGTTTTATTGATAGTTGTGCAACGTTGCAGTTGCCCGTGACAGGTTATGGTATCCGTTATGAGTATGGCATGTTCCGCCAGTCGATTGAGAATGGAAATCAGATAGAAGAGCCCGATCACTGGTTGCGCAATGGTAATGTTTGGGAAATTGAGCGCCCTGAATATACCCAGCGCATTCATTTTGGTGGGCGCAGTGAATATTATCATGATGATAATGGTGATTTGCGTAGCCGTTGGGTTGATGCGCATGATGTGTTGGCAGTGCCTTTTGATACGCCGATTCCAGGTTTTAAAAATGGTACGGTGAATACCTTGCGTTTGTGGAAATCAGAAGCAACGGATGAGTTTGACTTGGGTGAGTTTAACTCGGGCGACTATGCAGGCTCTGTGGCAGAGAAAAATGAGGCTGAACATATCTCGATGGTATTGTATCCCAATGATGCCAGCGAAAATGGTAAAGAATTACGTTTGCGCCAGCAATATTTCTTGGCATCTGCGAGTATCAAAGATGTGTTGCGCCAGTGGGTTGAAGTGCATGGCAAAGATTTTAGCCAATTTGCAGAAAAGAATGTTTTTCAACTCAATGATACACACCCAACGGTATCGGTTGCTGAATTGATGCGCATTTTGATGGATGAGTATCGTTTAGAATGGGATGAGGCTTGGGCGATTACCAGCAAGACAATGGCTTATACCAATCATACATTGCTTCCAGAAGCATTGGAGCGTTGGTCAGTACATTTGTTTAGCCGTTTATTGCCACGTGTATTGGATATTATCTACGAAATTAATGCGCGTTTCTTAAAAGTATTGGCTGAAAAATGGCCTGGTGATGTAGATCGTCAGCGTCGTATGTCTATCATTGAAGAAGGTGATGTGCAGCAAGTGCGTATGGCATATTTGGCGATTGTAGGAAGCTTTTCGGTGAATGGCGTGGCGCAATTGCATTCTGATTTGTTGGTTGCGGGTTTATTCAATGATTTCTATCAATTATGGCCTGAGAAATTTAATAATAAAACCAATGGTGTAACACAGCGTCGTTGGATGGCTTGGTGTAACAAACCGTTAAGTAAATTAATCAGTGATAATATTGGCGATGCTTGGGTTACCCAGTTGGATGAATTGAAACAGCTTGCACCATTGGCTGATAAGGCGGATTTCCGTACACAGTGGGCTGCATGTAAGTTTGAAAACAAAGAGCGTTTGGCTGCGATTGTTGAAAAAGAATGCGGAGTGACGTTTAGTCCTGATGCGATGTTTGATATTCAAGTAAAACGTATCCATGAATACAAACGTCAGTTGCTTAATGTACTACACGTGATTCATTTGTATGACCGTATTAAACGTGGTGATATTGATAACTGGACGAATCGTTGTGTGTTGATTGGTGGTAAAGCTGCACCAGGTTATTATATGGCGAAACAAATCATCAAATTGGTAAGTAATGTTGCCAATGTGGTAAATAATGATCCAGATGTTGCTGACAAACTTAAAGTTGTGTTTTTTCCGAATTACCGTGTTTCAGCCATGGAAGTAATTGCACCCGCAGCTGATTTATCTGAGCAAATTTCAACTGCTGGTAAAGAAGCTTCTGGTACGGGCAATATGAAGTTCATGATGAACGGTGCGATGACCATTGGCACATTGGATGGCGCAAACATTGAAATTCGTGAAGAAGTCGGTGATGAAAATTTCTTCTTGTTTGGTTTGACAGCGGAAGAAGTAGAAGCAACACGTGGTCATTATAACCCCAATGCGATTATTGAGTCGGATGATGATTTCAAACGTGTGATGAACTTGATTGAGTGCGGACATTTTAGCCAGTTTGAACCTGGTTTGTTCGCATCCATTACAGGCTCTATTCGTTGTTCCGATGATCCGTGGTTAACCGCCGCTGATTTCCGCTCTTATATCGATGCTCAACAACGTGCTTCATTGGCTTATCAAGATAAAACAGCTTGGCTGAAGATGAGTATTTATAATACGGCTTACAGTGGTAAATTCTCTACAGACCGTACGATGCAAGATTATAACCGTGAGATTTGGCATTTGGATGCGATTGCACCGAATGATGATGAGTGTGGTTGTTAATTAGCATTTAGATTCATTAAAAAGGCGAGCCGATTGGCTCGCCTTTTTTGTTTGTATTAAACGTGAGGGTTTATATTAGCGGTGTAAAGTCTCAAAAATGCGCCCTGCAAGCACATCTGAAATACCACTGACTTGTGCCAGTTGGCTGCGGCTGGCTTTTTTGATGCCATCAATGCCACCAAAGTGTTTGAGTAGTAAGGCGCGTTTGGCTTCTCCAATACCTTCAATAGCATCGAGTTGTGATGTGAACATCGCCTTCTTTTTGCGTTTGCGCATATATTCACCTGCAAAACGATGCGCTTCATCACGAATACGCGCCATTAATAGTAGTGCAGGGCTGTGAATGCCAGGTTTTAGGGAAGTTTCACACCATGATGGCCAGAGCACCTCTTCGCCGAGTTTGCGAGCAATGCCTTTGGCAACACCGACTTGTTTTAAGTGTGATAAACCCGCTTTTTGTGCTTCTGCCATAGCGATAGCCAATTGCCCTTTACCACCATCAATCAACATAACATCAGGGCAGGGGATATTGTTTTCGACAATGGCGCGGTAAAAACGTGATAACACAGCTTCCATAGCCGCATAGTCATCACCACCTGTAAAATCATTGGAGCCAGTTATTTCATCAAGTTGATAACGACGATAATATTGTTTTTCTGCACCATTCCAGCCACCATAAACAATAGCTGCCACGGTTTGTTTGCCTCCCAAGTGTGCATTATCCACTGCGGCAATAAGTTTGGGTATTTCATCTAGTTCAAACAGCTCTTTGACTGCTTCAAAAGCGGACTGTTGATTGCTAGTGCTTCGTCCTGCTTGCTGTTGTTCACCAGTGCGGCGAATGTCATCAAGCCATTGTAGGCGAGTACCGCGTTTGGGCGTGCGTAACGTACAATTTTGTTTGGGTTGTAATAGTTTTGTAAGCTCTTTAAGTTCATCCAATAAAGCTGGTTCACACTGTAGCATAATCTCTGTGGGAAGATGCTCATATTGATAACGCTCAATGAATAATGATTGCAGTATTTCTATATTATCGGCATCCACGGCTTGTTTGATGCTAATATGATGGGTACCTAAGTTACATGCTGCGCGGCGCACACCCATGCTAATCGACACTGATTCAGGGCGACGAAGAATCACGATAGCATCGGCATCATCGGGTAAATCACTCTGTTCATTGCCAGCTAAAATAGTGCGTAATGCTTTGATTCGATCTCGAAGACTTGCAGCAAGCTCGAAATTCATGGTTTCTGAGGCAGCTTGCATATCCTTTTGCCATTGGCTTAAAACAGATTGGTTTTTACCTTGTAAGAACTGGCGCGCATCCTGCACTTGTTGCATATATTCTGCTTGTGTCACGATGCCACAGCACGGGGCAGAGCAGCGACCAATTTGATGTTGCATGCAAGGACGTGTGCGGTTGGCAAAAGTGCTGTCATTGCAATCACGCAAGCGAAAAATGGACTGCATACTGTGCAACGTTTGATGTACAGCCCCTGCATGCGGGAATGGTCCAAAATATTCACCTGCTTGATCGCGTTTGCCGCGATACATATCCAGTTTGGGATAATGTTCATCGCTTAATAATATATAAGGGTATGATTTTGAGTCTTTGAGCAATACATTATAACGAGGTTTGAGTTGCTTGATAAGATTGTGTTCAAGTATTAAAGCTTCTGCTTCAGAAGCTGTGATGGTGAACTCAATAGCACGGATCAATACCACCAAAGCTTGGGTGCGTGGTGATTCAGGTTTGCGTTGAAAGTAGCTGGATATACGTTTGCGTAAATTCCGAGCTTTACCGACATACAACACCTTGCGTTTGCTATCGAGCATACGATAAACACCTGGCTCACGCGGTAATTGATTGAGTGTAATTGGCGGTTCGACCCACATATGCTGTTATGCCTTGTGGATGTTTAGTTCGTATCTATACTGACAGCAATACGATAATGGGCATGCAGTACATAGTGCTTTTTTGCGGCAATATTCTTTGGCATGGATAACAATGAGTGCATGAAATTGTTGGTACAAGGATAGTACATTGGCAGTGCGTTGATGAAAAAAGTGTTGAACATCATCATATTTGATCATTTCTTTGGGTAGGGTGCCCAAGCGGTGAAAAATACGCTTGGTATAGCTATCCACAACAAAGATAGGTTTTTCAATAGCATAAAGTAAAATGGAGTCGGCTGTTTCAGGTCCTATGCCATGCACATCGAGAAGAAAATGGCGTAAGGTTTTCATAGACCCGCATTTCATGCCTTTGATGCCTTCGTGCTCATGGTAAAATATGCACAATTTAAATAAGCTTTCTGTTTTCTGGCGAAAAAAACCAGCAGGACGTATCCATGCCTCTAAGGTTTCACGGTTGCATGTTGCCAATGCTTCTGCTTCCAAGACATTTGCTTCACGCAAGTTATCTAAAGCTTTTTCAACATTATTCCAATTGGTATTTTGCGTTAAAATGGCACCAACCATCATTTCAAAGGCTGAATCAGCAGGCCACCACTGTTGCTCACCGTAATGAGCTAACAAGGCGTGGTAGACCTCCATGGGTGATGCCGATTTCATGCCTGTTATTTTTGCGGTTTTGCTGTTTTGATAAGCTTTTGCAGAGATTGAACTTCTTTGGCTTTCAGTGTTCGCCATTGGCCAGGGCGCAATTCAACATCCAGTCCTAAATTGCCAAACCGTACCCGCATAAGACGACGTACTTCATGGCCAACGGCTTTTAATGTGCGTCGAACCTCGCGCCAGCGACCACGATGAATAGTCAAGGTAATCCAGCTATGCCCTTTGCTTTCACTGCTAACAATCAGCTCCCAAGGATCACTGAGATCACCATCACCCATATCAATGCCACCAGCACGAAGCTTGCCTAATGTTTCAAAATCAGGCTGTCCAACAATGCGAACACGGTATTGACGTGGAATCTTATTGCGTGGGTGCATCAGCTCTTGAGCCAAAGCACCGTCATCGGTGAGCAATAATAAGCCTTCACTATCCATATCCAAACGACCAATGGATTGTACATTGGCTGGCACATCCAATTTATCATAAATTAATGGGCGTTTTTTATCATCGCGTCGAGAGCACAATAAACCTTTGGGTTTGTTATAGAGGATATATGTTTTCTCATCACTTTTTGAAATGAGTTTGCCATCAACTTTCACAGAATCAGAAGCTGTGACGCGTACACCAGGCTGCTGCACAGCTTCGCCATTCATGATAACACGACCAGCTTCAATCCAGCGATCTGCTTCACGGCGTGAGCAAAGTCCGCAACTGGCGATATAACGATTGATACGTTCACCTTGTACTTCGGTTGTTATAGATGTTGTCTGATCAGGCTTTTTATTCATGATGATTATGTTCCGTTGTTTGAGTGGGTTCTGGGAGGTTAAGTTTTTCTTGCTGTGTTGCATTGGCATCCATCAGTTGTGAAGAATCGGGTAAATCTTGTAGTGAATTTAATCCGAAATCTGCGAGAAACTGCTTGTTTGTACCATATAAATGTGGGCGACCGGGTACATCTTTGCGCCCCAATACTTTAATCCAGCGGCGTTCCAAAAGCCCGCCAATAATCGAGCTTGAAACTTTGATGCCGCGCAAGGCTTCAATTTCAGCGCGTGTGGTAGGTTGTTGATAAGCAATAATCGCTAAGGTTTCCAGCATAGAACGAGATAGGCGTGGTGGACGTGTTTGCCATAATTGCTCAACTATATTACTGCATACTGGCGCGGTACGAAATTGCCAACCACCTGCAACTTGTTTGAGCTGAATGCCGCGCTCAGCATAATGCTGTTCTAGCTGACTCAATGCATCACGGATATGCGAAGATTCAGTCGGCTCAAGAAATGAGCGTAGTTTATCAAAGGATAGTGGCTCATCACTGGCTAAAATGAGTGCTTCAATGTTTTTAGTAAGCATCAGGCTTGCACCTTGTCATCAGAGTGATTTGAAACACTTAACATCAGCGTAATAGATGCATGGGTTTGCGTTTGGATGACTTGGATAATGTGTTGTCGCCATAATTCAAGAATAGCCAGAAATGTTGTCACCAAGGCTTCGCGGCTTTGCTGTCCATGCAAAAGCTCATGAAACTGCATGCTGCCTTGTTGTAAGGCCTCGGTCACAAATTGAATTTGCTCGCGTACCGTCATGGTTTCTAAGACAACACGATGCAAGACCTCTTTTTTCATACGCTTTAGCACTTGTCCAAAAGCCGCCAGTAAACCTTCTAAATCAGCTTCGGGTAAGGGACGTTCTACATGCTCTGATTCAGGAAATACTGAGCGTTTAAAGACATCACGCTGCATGCGTGGAAATTCATCCAGCTCTTCGGCAAGCATGCGGTAATGTTCATAAGCAATAAGCTGTGCAATCAGTGCATCACGCGGATCAATCTCATTACCTTCTTCATCGACTTCTTGGCGCGGTAGCAGCATGCGACTTTTTAACTGCATCAAGGTACTCGCCATCACCAAATATTCACCAGCCACATCGACATCCAAATCTTCATTTGCATCAATAATACTTAAATATTGTGATGTAATGATTGCCATAGGAATATCAAAAATATCCATTTTCTGCTTGCGAATCAGATGCAATAAAATATCCAGTGGTCCTTCAAAGGCATCCAGTTGAACAGGAGGCAAGAGCGGCAATGCAGTTTCCATACCCGCAAACATTTGTTGTTCTGCATTATTCTCTGCCGTTGATTGCATGCTTAGACGCGGTAGCCCATTTTGAGTGTTTTACGCACTTTTTCCATGGTTCTTGAAGCTTCACGGCGCGCCACTTCATTGCCAGCGCGCACAATATCACGCACATCATCAGGGCGCGCTGCAATCTCAGCACGACGATCGCGAATAGGCTGCAATTCTTCTTCAAGATGCTTGAGCAAGCAGCCTTTACAATCCACACAGCCAATACCTGCGGTGGTGCAGCCTTCTTGCACCCATGCACGTTCTTCTTCGGTGGAATAGACTTTATGAAAATCCCAGACAGGGCATTTTTCAGGTGTGCCAGCATCGGTTCTTAATACGCGTGCAGGATCAGTTGGCATTTGTTTAACTTTCTTTTCTGTGCTTTTCCA
>CAYPXU010000085.1:0-7869 GCA_964414875.1 uncultured Zetaproteobacteria bacterium
TGATTCGCGATATGCACCCTAAAGATTTGACTGTATCGGAAGATAAACTGGTGTGCTTTTTAAGTGGTTGGCTGGGTGGTGAACGTTTGTTTGCCAAGAAATATGGTGGCATCAGTATTCCACAAGTGCATGCACATTTGGCAATTCACGAGAAAGAGCGCGATATGTGGCTGGATTGTATGCAAGAAGCATTGGCAAAACAGCCGTATTCGGATGATTTTAAGGTATATTTATTGACGCAGTTAAAGGTGCCTGCTGAAAGAATTCGCATGGCTTGTGAGCGGCGACTTTAGTGCAACGTTAACACTTTGAATGGTTACTCGTGTCGCCCTGTATAGCCCAACGGGCGAATGGCAATGGTGTTGCGAATGGTTGTACAAATCTTCCCGTCGTTGCGTACATAGTGCATTTCAAAACAAGGGGTTGAACGTTGATGTTCGAGCAGTTCTTGTTTGATCGTTGCGATTTGTTCATCACTTAAATCAAAATGTAAGATTAAATCCGAATTTCCCACGCGCAAAAATTCCAATTCCAAATGTTTGGTAGCAACACGATAACCTGGAAAATGTTTCACACATGCGATGGCAGGTACAGGGTCAGCAAGGTTGGCTTGATAACCACCAAACATATTACCCGCAGCATTTTTCGAAGCCCATGTAAGAGGCAGCTTGATACGAACGTGTTTCCAGCCCTCTGCATGCTCGATAACTTTGGGTCGCATCATCCAAAAGGGTGGATACCACGCGAAACGGCGTGTCTCGGAAAGAAAACCAAGCTTGGTTAGTACATGTTTGGGTTTATCATCCATCGTGTTTTAAATGTGGTCGATATTTGTATAAAGTCAAATGGCAGATGTTTCTTCTTTAAAGTTTATGATCAAGGGAAGGCTTTAACATGGAGCTGCGTCCAACCATGATATCAACAGCTTTGCGCAAACGCTTGAATACAGAGTCCTGACAATAAGGAATACCATGTTTTTTACAGACTTCGACCACTTTGGGTTGTACATATTGATATTGGCTTAATGGAATATCGGGCCATAGATGGTGTTCAATTTGATAGTTTAGCCAGCCATAAAAGAAGTCATTGCTATCGGATCCTGTGGGGTAGTTGACCGAACCGAGAATTTGTCTTAAATAAAACTCACCTTTACCTTTGCCACGTTCTTCAAACATCATGACATCATCTCCAGCATGATTGGGTACAATGACTAAGAATGTATGCATGTTTGTAAAGATTTCTGCCATGATTGAGGTGAGCAATACGCTTATAACCGCAGCACTACCCAATGGTAAAAACAAAAGCGGCAATAATATAAAACGAAAGGCAATATAAGGTAAAACACTTTGCAGCCACAAAGCTCGCCCAGGTTTATGAAGCAGACTCCAGCTGCCACGCTGGGTGATGGTTGCGGCTTCACCATTTTGTCTTGCGCGACTTAAATGCAATTCTTTATGGGTTCGTGGAGCGTAATAGATGACTTTCCAAACAGCTGTAAAAGCAGCAATCATCATAAAGCGTAGAAACATTGGCATCTTTGATTGGCGGAGCCATTTCAAGTTATGCTGCAAATGATCAGGGTCGCGTTTTTCGCCTAAATTATAATGATGTAATATATCATGTTCTTGATGCCAAGCATCGGGTGTAATCCAATCGGGCCAATCAAGGAAGCGTCGCCAGCCCTTGGCAAATTCCTTGCTGGTATAACTCTTGGGAACACTGGCTATTTTATCATAACCTTTATGCACAATGGGGTGAGTCATTTGCGTCCAACGCGTAAAGCTTCCCTGACTAATAAGCAAAGCGGAAATGGGGTTGGGAAAAATCCATGCGGTTGCATAACCGATACATGAGCAAATGCGTCCCCAGCGTTCCATCTTTTTTAAATGTGCGAAGTCATCTTCACCAATGCGTGATAATACATCCTTATGAATGGCATCCAAATCTTTTGCCAATTGTTTTCGATCCACGGTTTGATAACTGTTTAAACTCACAAAATCCTCTCTATTCACTTGTAAAGTCCGCACCTTAACACAACTTCCCTTCGGAACACTGACCGTGCTGATTGATATGCATTAAAGTGATGCTTTTTTGTAACTATTCAGCTCACCCCTGATTTTCCCAATGCTTGCGTTAAGAAAGCCTCACTTACAGCAGTAAGCTACGTTTTCTTGCCTTGCCCTTGGAAAAAACAGAGATAATCTGAACCGTTACTTCTCATTTGTAACTATGCTGAATAGTTACAAATTATTTAGATGTATATTGTAATAAAAACTCTCGAAGCAGGATTGTGACTGGATGTCGGTATTTATTTCCATTTAAAGACAGGCTTTTCTAATTTTTTAGGCGGCTTGATATCTGTACGATATTGCAATGCCAGCCCACTGAGAAAATTACGCAAGACCTGATCTTTACACATGCGGTAATGTTTATGCTCAGGCTTGCGGAATAAAGCACTAAGCTCGTGTTTGCTAAAGCGAAGATCTGCTAAACTTAAAACGTTTACCACATCGTCATCTTTTAAATTGAGTGCAATTTTTAGCTTCCTGAATACAATATTATTGTTTAAGCGTTTTTCAGGCTCTGGCTGTGAGCCTTCTCTTTTACCACGTTTGTCATTGATCAAGCCATTAAGGAAAGTCGCCAGTTCGCATGCGCCTAGCTCCTGTAATGCTGGATCATCATCCTTCTTCAGCCAGGCACTGATCTGCTCACGTGTTACCTCGGAATCAGCCAAAGCAAACAAAGCGATCATTTTTGAATCACTAAAATCAAAGGCATAACGTATGCGGCGTAAAATATCGTTATTGGTCATTTAATCTGGAACCTCCATAAATAAATCAAACAATGAAGCGTTTATATAGTAGTTATGCTTGCCGACTTTTTGTTTTTGTAAGAAATCATGTTCGGTCAATAAATTAAGGTAACGCGTTGCCGTTAAACGGCTAACTTGCAATTCATCTTTTACAGCATCTATTTTGGTATAGGGGTGTCGAAATAAAAGGTTGAGTAAATCTTGGCTATAAATCTTTGGTAACTCATCCCGAAAACGATGCTTATATGAGATCATTAGGTGTTTAATATTTTCAACGATATGGATGGTTTGTTTTGCTGTACTTTCAATGCCATTCAACATGTAAAGCAACCACGGCTCCCAATCGCCTGACTCTCGTGTTTCCTGTAAAAGCCGATAATAGTCAGATTTATGTTGAATAATATAACGGCTCAAATAAAGCACGGGAATATCCAACAAGCCTTTAGCCACCAGATAGAGAATGTTGATGATCCTGCCTGTCCGACCATTACCATCATAAAATGGATGGATACTTTCAAATTGAAAATGAATAACCGCCATCTTAATGAGTGGATCAACATCAAGCATGTCATCATTGTTCATAAATTGTTCTAAGTTATTCAATAAGTGGACAATATCCCCATGGTTTTGGGGTGGCATGCAAATAATTTCACCTGTTTTATCATTTTTTAAAGACGTTCCCGGCAGCTTGCGAATGCCTGCATCATTTTGTTCAAGTTCCTTATGAATCTCAAGGATATGATTGATGGTTAAAAGCTTTTCTTTATGAATACAGGAGAATCCATATTTCAGTGCGGATGAATAGCGACTTACTTCTTTAGCCGCTGGGTTGCCAATAAATTCTGAAAATAATTCGGCTTTATAAAGCTCATCATGCGTTGTGATAATATTTTCTATCTCTGAACTATCTTTTGCCTCTTGCAGAGAAAGTGTGTTAATAAGGATGTTTTCATTGGGAATACTGGCAACAAGGCCTTTAAGCTCTGCCAAATGGCGATGTGCCGAAGCAGCTTTTTTTAGAACTGCTTTGCTTTCTAGCTCCACACACGGAGGCAATAGGGCAACTGAACTCTCTTGCATATGACCTCCTCACAGATAGATAATGGATAAATTCTATATATGTTATACACTCATGTATAGAAATAGCTTAATTTCTATGTGTAACAAGATGCATATGTATAGATAATTGAAGATTCTCTTTCATAATCAATGAATATTGATGAATAGGATCTCTTTAGTTTTTCCATTTTTTTCATGAGCTCTCCTAACGACATCAACTTAAAATGTTTTGAATGACTTCTTGTAGCAGGAATGGCGGGACATTCAATCAGTTGGCAGAAGGTCGTATAAAACATCATAAAAAAGGCTCCCGATGGGAGCCTTTAGAATTAAATATGTATCGCTTTACCATCCGAATCGAGCACTGATTCGTGAATCATTTCCGATAAGGTTGGATGTGGGAACATATGATGGGCAAGCTCTGCTTCGGTCGTTTCCAACGTGCGTGCTAATTGTAGGGATACAATTAATTCGGTGGCTTCTGCACCGACGATATGCGCACCAAGTAATTCACCTGTTTCAGCATCAAAGATGGTTTTAACCATGCCTTCGGTTTCTGCCAAGCCCATGGCTTTACCATTGGTGCCGTATGCCATGCGCCCGACTTTGATGGCAATGCCTTCATCTTTGCATTGTTGCTCTGTTTTACCACATGAACCAACTTGTGGCTGGCAATAGGTGCAACCAGGTACATTGCCATAGTCCACAGGATGTGGATTTTTACCATGGATAGCTTCTACGCAAACAATGCCCTCATGGCTTGCGACATGTGCGAGTGCTGGAGCACCCACGACATCACCAATGGCATACACACCTTGATGATCGGTACGGTAATAATCATCGACTTCGATTTGATTGCGCTCGATTTTCATGGATGTATTTTCAGCAGCAATGGCATCGGTATTACCAATCACACCGACTGCAACCAAACAAACATCACCTTCAATGCTTTGTGCTTTATCTTTCACGCTGTATTCAACGACAGCTTTGCCATCGACATTTTTCGCAGAGGAGACCATCGCTCCTGTGATAATCTTGATGCCATTCTTTTTGAAAGAGCGATCCACCACTTTGGATATTTCAGCATCTTCCAAAGGTAAAACATTCGCAGCCGCTTCAATCACAGTGACTTCAGAGCCCATAGCATTATAAAAATAAGCGAATTCCATGCCGATAGCACCAGAGCCAATCACTACTAATTTTTTTGGCAATGATGTTGGAGCCAATGCCTGTTTGTAGGTGATGATGACTTTGTTATCCACATCCATACCCGGAAATGCCCGCGCCCGCGCTCCTGTAGCAACAATCACATGTTTGGCAGTGACTTGCGTGCTGTTGCCAGCGCTATCTTTAACCATAAGTTTGTTATCAGCTTCAAATGTAGCGAAGCCTTCGATATGATTAATTTTGTTCTTCTTGAATAAGAAGCCTATGCCACCGTTGAGTTTGGCAGATATTTTACGCGAGCGAGCCACTGCTTTGACCAAGTCAGGTTTGGCTTCTGTGATGCCGAGACCAAGCTCATCGCCACTGTGTTGAATCACATTGATGATTTCAGCAGTGCGCAACAATGCTTTGGTTGGGATGCAGCCCCAGTTCAAGCAAATACCCCCCAAATGGGTTGATTCAATACATGCTACTTTGAAACCTAGTTGTGCGGCGCGAATGGCAGCAACATAACCGCCAGGCCCAGCCCCAATCACCACAACATCATATTCACCATTAGCATTGAATAGACCAGCAGGTTTTAAGTTCAACTCATGTTCATCGTCCGATGTTGGAGTAGTACTTGCTGCAACAATATTTTCGACGACATCTTGTGATGCAACGATAGGCGCAGCTTCTTCGGGAGTTGATTCAGCAATGCCTTCAGGGATATAATCATCAGCAATCTCTTCATCATCTTCAGCAATCACGGCAATTGCAGCGCCAACAGGAATTAAAGTGCCTTCTGCGGCAATAATCTTGTGTAGAATGCCCTCTTCGACAACTTCTACTTCCATGGTCGCTTTATCGGTTTCAATTTCAACCAAGACTTCGCCAGAAACAAGTTCATCACCTTCTTGCTTGAGCCAGCGGGCAATCTTGCCTTCGGTCATCGTTGGTGATAATTGGGTCATAAATACATCAATTGGCATGGTTTACCTCGGTTTATTCAAAAATGGAACCACAGAGAACGCAGAGAGAAAATAAAAAACTCTGCGAATCCTGTGGTGAATTAGATTAATACAGACGCAGGGCATTCAATGTGTTTTTTCAGTGCGTTTAAATATTCTGCACCCACCGTGCCATCTACCACGCGGTGGTCGCATGATAAGGTCAAAGTCATCATTTTCTTCACAACAACCTGTCCATTTTCAACGACAGCACGCTCTTCTGTTCCGCCAACTGCCAAAATCGCACCTTCAGGTGGATTTACAATGGCTTGAAACTGTTTGATGCCATACATACCCAGATTGGATATTGAGAATGTACCACCTGTATATTCTTCAGGTTTTAATGCGCCCTTGCGAGCTTTGCCAGCCAACTCTTTAATTTCGTTGGAAATATCAATAATGCCTTTTTGCTCAGCAAAGCGGACAACAGGTGTAATCAAACCACCTTCAATAGCAACGGCAATGGAAATATGGGCATGTTTATGTTGGAAAGTATGGGTATCTGTCCAGCTTGCATTGGCAGCAGGTACATCGAGCAAGGCTTTGGCAACAGCCTTTACAACAAAATCATTCACGCTCAGTTTGAATGCGCCATCGGCAGATTCATTAAGTTGCGCGCGCAAATCCATTAGGCGATCCATTTGCACATCAATGCTTAAATAGAAATGTGGCACTTGCTGTTTTGATTCGGTTAAACGACGAGAAATTGCTTTGCGCATCATGCTGTTCTCGATCGCATCGTATTCATCCGCATGGTATGGCATAGGGCCGGTTGGTAATGGACGAAGTGCAATAGGCGTGAATGACTGACCACCCAGATTAATCCCGCGCTTGGATGCGCTTTCAATATCCGCTTTCACGATACGACCTTTCGGTCCGGTGCCTGTGATCGCTGCAATATTGATGCCTTTTTGTTTCGCTAAGCGACGTGCCAACGGTGAAGCTTTGATACGTTTATCATTGGCAGCACGAACCACAGCAGCCATATCAACTTCTTGAATAGCTTCTACGGGTGCTGGCGTTGGAGCTGCAGCAATAGCCTCTGCCACAGGCGCGGGGCTTGGCGGAATATCTGCAGTTGCGGTGGTTTCCAATACAGGAGTTTCACCACTACTTTCAGGCATATAATCAGCAGGGACTTCTTCATCATCTTCGGCAATGACTGCAATGGCCGTGCCCACAGGAATCAAAGCACCTTCAGTGGCAATGATTTTATGCAGAATGCCTTCTTCGATGACTTCTACTTCCATGGTCGCTTTATCGGTTTCAATTTCAACCAATACTTCACCGGATTCTAGTGTGTCGCCTTCTTTTTTAAGCCAGCGAGCAATCTTGCCTTCGGTCATCGTTGGCGATAACTGGGTCATAAATACATCAATCGGCATAGTTTACCTCATATAAATATCCGCAACGCCATTGCTGGTGTTGCGGCCTAATTCCATTAAGCGCGGTTACAGGTAACACGCGCAGCTTCCACAATCTCTGCAACAGATGGTAATGCATGGCTTTCTAAATTCGCAGCATAAGGCATGGGTACATCTTTACCTGTCACACGTGCAACAGGCGCATCCAAATCATCAAAGCCTTTTTCCATGATGCGAGCAGAAATTTCTGCACCAATACCTGCAAAACGCCAGCCTTCTTCAATGACTACGGCGCGGTTGGTTTTGGCAACCGAGGCAAGAATGGTTGCTTCATCCAATGGGCGAATGGTGCGAGGGTCAACAACTTCGGCATCAATGCCCATTTTAGCCAATTCTTCAGCCGCAGCCAGTGCATAACCAGTCATGCGTGAGTGGGCAATAAGGGTAATATCTTTACCGACACGTTTGATGTCCG
>CAYPXU010000086.1:0-5255 GCA_964414875.1 uncultured Zetaproteobacteria bacterium
TTTCTTGGGCATGCAAGAAAGAATGAAGAATTTACTGCAAGGTTTTAGCTTCTTACACCTCTATAAAATAGCATTCAATGGAGGCATAATGATTATTTTTGTTGAAATATATGAGTTTTTTAGCTTCTGAGTGGAGTCCACAGTAATGAGCTCGGCTTTGACATTCTGTGCGCTCTATAGTCATTCATGTTTAGAGTTACCATTATGTTTTATAAATGCTCTCAGGGCTGTCCATACTCAGGGCTACCACTGCCGCAGGAATGACCAATAAATTCAACAGTGGGATCAGCAATATCAACATTGCTAACCCGCCAAAGCCTAACCAAAAAAACTTACGTTCATTTATCGATGTTTTACGCTGTAAAAAAGTCATCTCATTGCGTGATGCCGTGGTATCCATCAATTCAAAACATAAAAAACGTACACCTGCATATGTCCAGATCACCGTAGCCAATATTTGCCCAATCACAGGAATCCAAAAGATCGCCAGTGCCGCACAACCCCATGCCAATAGCCCCAGCAAAGGTCGTAACGAATTTGCCAAACTTGCCAAACACTGCTGCCACCAAGCAGATGTATTTTCTTTGACAACATGCCCCTGCAAACTTTCTGTACGCACAGCCAACACATCCAACCAAGGCGCAATTGCCGCCGAACCCAATA
Source organism: uncultured Zetaproteobacteria bacterium (assembly GCA_964414875.1). Taxonomy (GTDB): domain Bacteria; phylum Pseudomonadota; class Zetaproteobacteria; order Mariprofundales; family Mariprofundaceae. The sequence continues at coordinate 664 of CAYPXU010000086.1, forward strand.
TTGTAAAGCTCAATATACCACTCAATGCTGCGAGCAATATTGCCATTACCCATACCAACCAAGACAACAACACCCAATACCATGCATCACCGTCAGGCAACCATACAGACGCAACATAATCTGCCAATGAGAACACCATAACCATCAAGGCAATCATTAATACAGCTAGCAGCCCTAGCATTCGCCATAATACTGCCCTCAACGAGGCTGTTGCCAACATCAAGCGTAGCCCAGCCAATAATTTCAATGCACCTTGCACCATTACAGTTCACCTCAAATAATAATATCACCGCAGCGTACTCAACCACACCTTAGATGCAAAAACATACAAGTAAACTTGACGCTCACAACATCCCTATCAAGATGCCCCCATGAATTCGTCCACATTACCTTCAGCATTACCCATTGCTCCTGAAATATTACAAAAAATGCTCAATACCATGATTCCCGCAGATGCGGATGATGCCGATTTGTATTTGCAACACAGCATTTCTGAATCTTTATCGCTTGAGGAAGGACGTGTAAAACACGTATCCGCAAGCACCGCACAAGGTATTGGTGCGCGGGTGATTAAGGGCGAAGTATCAGGGCATGCTTATACCGATCGCTTTGAAACAGCCGCATTGATGGATGCTGCCAAGGCTGCCCGTGCCATTGCAGCGAACGGTCATATCAAAAAACCACTGGCAGTACGCCCTTTGGCTTCACCCCATAGGCTTTATAGCAATGAAAACCCCATGCAGCATGTGGATTTGGCGCAGCGCAAAGCATTATTGGAACATATTGACCAGCTTGCTCGCTCCATTGACCCACGCGTCCAGCAAGTCTTTGCCAATGTATCCGCATCGTTTTCACACATTCATATCATTCGCATGGATGGCGCACACTTATCCGATGATCGCCCATTGATTCGCCTCAATGTTTCGGTCGTCGTCGAAGAAAATGGTAAACGTGAAACGGGCGGCGCAGGTGGTGGTGGTCGCTTTGATTTAACACGTTTGATTGATACCAATGAAGCCGAACGCCTAACACGCGAGGCCGTACGTATCGCAATTTTGAATCTAGATGCCAAAGCAGCACCTGCTGGAACCATGCCTGTGGTACTCGGCTCTGGTTGGCCAGGTATTTTATTACATGAAGCGATTGGTCATGGTTTAGAAGGTGACTTTAACCGCAAAGGCTCATCCGTATTCGCAGGCAAGTTGGGACAACGTGTTGCTGCCAAAGGTGTGACGGTGATTGATGATGGCACCATTCTAGATCGCCGTGGCTCATTAAACTTTGATGATGAAGGCACCGAGACACAACGAAATATACTCATCGAAGATGGCATACTTACAGGTTATATGCAGGATAAACAAAACGCCCGTTTAATGGGTGTTGCACCCACGGGCAATGGTCGCCGCGAATCCTATGCCGACCCAATTCAGCCGCGTATGACCAACACCTTTATGTTGGCAGGCAATGATAAACCCGATGATATTCTCGCATCCTTGCATGAAGGCATTTACGCCGTCAATTTTGGTGGCGGACAAGTGGATATTACATCTGGAAAATTCGTATTCACTACATCAGAAGCTTATTACGTGAAAAATGGTGAAATTCAATACCCCGTCAAAGGCGCAACGTTGATTGGTATGGGACACGAGGTATTACAAAAAGTCTCCATGATTGGTGATGATTTGGCGCTTGATCCTGGTGTTGGCACATGTGGCAAAGGCGGGCAGTCCGTACCTGTTGGTGTGGGACTACCCACCATTCGTGTCGATGAATTAACCGTAGGAGGAACAGAAACATGAGTGACTCCATGAACACATACCTTGATCAATCCATGCAAGAAATTGCCAGTCAACTGGTAGACATTGCCAAACAATCGGGCGCAGCCCATGCCGATGCCCTCTCTATTATTGATACAGGTGAATCCATGGATGTTCGCCATGGCAAACTCGAATCCATTGAGCGCGAAGATTCACGCGGTATTGGGCTGCGTGCTTTTGTCGATACAGGCAAAGGTTTGGCATTTGCATCTGCCAGTACCTCCGATGTCTCTGAAAAAGGACTCAAACAACTTGCCGAACAAGTCGTAAATATGGCAAATATTTCCGAGCCAGATCCCGATGCTATGCCTCCTGTTGGCGCGGAACATCCCAATACCGATGAACTTATCGCATGGCAAAACAAACACCCGCATCAAGCACATGGTTGGAGTACAGAGCAAGCCAAAGAGGCAGCTTTATCATGTGAGGCGGCTGCACTTGCCTATTCCGATAATATTTCCAATTCCGAGGGTGCCAGCGCCAGTTTTGGTGAGACAAGCATTGCTTATGCTGCATCAGATGGTTTCGTGGCGGATTATGAGCGTGCATCCAGCTCCTTATCCATTTCGGTGATTGCTGGTGAAGGCGAATCCATGCAACGCGATTATGCTTATACACGTGCCAGAATTGCATCGGAATTACGCAACCCCGCTGAGGTTGGACAAGAAGCATCCGAGCGTACATTAAGACTTTTGGGGGCATCTGGACTGAGTAGCCGCACGACCACCGTTATCTTTGAACCACGCATTGCAACTTCTATATTGAGTCACTTGGTATCCGCCATCAATGGTCGTGCAATCTTGCAAAAACGCTCATTTTTAAACGATGCTGTGAATGAAAAAATATTTCCTGACTTTATCCATATCAATGATAATCCCGACCATCCCGATGGTATGGGCAACCGCTTATTTGATGGTGAAGGCACGCACTGTTCAGCTCGCAATATCATTGAAGCTGGCACACTTACAGGTTTTTTAACCGATCGTTATGCCGCCAAGCGTTTGGGCACAATCCCAACAGGTCATGCAAGGCGCGGTTTAACAGGTGATACAGGTATCGGCACATCCAATCTTATATTGCAGCCAGGCAACGAAGACTTGCATAGCATCTTGCATGATATCAAGGATGGCATATTGATTACAGAGTTGATGGGCTTTGGCATTAACGCTGTAACAGGTGATTATTCACGCGGTGCAGCAGGCTTTCTTGTTGAAAATGGTAAAATATCACGTCCTGTACAAGAATTTACCATTGCCAGTAATTTAAAAGATATGTTTGCCAATATTTCACACATTGGTAATGATTTGACATGGTTCGGATCAACAGCAGTGCCCAGTATTGCGATTGCAAATATGACGATTGCAGGGCAATCATAGAATGGAGAATACAATGAGTTATGATGTTTACGGCGTAGGTAACGCCATTATGGATTTACAAGTACAATGCGATGATGCTTTCTTAGCAGGCAATGACATTGAAAAAGGTATCATGACACTCACCGAGCCTGATCGCCAACAAGTGATTCTGGATGCTTTATCCAATCATCAAATCAACTACTGCTCAGGCGGATCCGCAGCCAATACCATTGTTGGCATTGCCGACATGGGTGGCACGGCTGCTTATGCTAGCAAAACAGGCGATGATGATTTTGGTCATCAATATCTCAACGAATTAAAAGAACTTAGCATTGCTACACATGTACAAGCAGCTGATGGCGACACTGGCACTTGCGTCGTGCTAATTACCCCAGATGCTCAGCGCACTATGCTTACCCATTTGGGTGTATCGGTGACATTATCTGAATCAGACATTGATGCCGCTGCCATTGCCAAAGCCAAATATGTGTATATCGAAGGTTATTTATTCGCAGGTGAGTCCACCAAAGCAGCCGCACTGAAAGCTATCGAGCTTGCCAAAGATTCTGGCGTGAAAGTCGCTTTAACGATTTCAGACCCTTTTTTAATTGATATTTGCCGTGATGATTTCCAAACTTTGATTGAAGGTCCTGTTGATTTATTGTTCTGTAATGAGGCTGAAGCAACTGCACTAACAGGTGAGAATGACCCTATTGATGCGGCGCATGCAATTCATAAACATTGTGAAAATGTTGCTTTAACATTGGGTAAAAATGGCTCGATTATTATGCATGGCGGTGAGGCCTTGCCAATTGAAGGTGTTGAAGTTGATGCCATTGATACCACAGGTGCAGGCGATATGTATGCCGCAGGTGTGCTTTATGGCATTACCAATGGCTTAACTTGGCAACATGCTGGGCATTTAGGTTCCCATGCTGCGGCAAAAGTAGTTTCACAATTAGGCGCAAGGCTACCAAAACCATTAAGCAAGGAAGAAATACAGCAACTCAGCCAATAGCTTCATACTCCAGCCTTTTCCCTCACAAAGATAAGGCTGGAGTCATTTATTTTTCAGTGCATCAAGAACTTTTTCTTGCAACAATTCGATAGAGTAAGGCTTTGGCAAAAAACCATCCGACTGGATATGTTTTACTTCACTATACCCTGAACTAATCACCACTGGAATATCGGCTCGCAACTGCTTCAAGATTTTCAGACATGCCTCACCATCCATATTCGGCATGGTCAGATCCAGTAAGACCAAATCAATCTGCTGCATATGCTGCTTAAACACATCCACAGCATGCAAGCCATCTTCGGCAAGCATCACGCGATAGCCCAAGCCTTCAAGCAGTAACCTTGCCACATCACGCAACGTTTTTTCATCATCTACCACAAGAATGCAGCCTTTACTCTGCCC
>CAYPXU010000086.1:5355-7852 GCA_964414875.1 uncultured Zetaproteobacteria bacterium
AACATCAACATCAACATCAACATCAACATCAACATCAACATCAACATCAACATCAACATCATGTATTTGAACCGATAACATACTGCCCTCAAGCACTGGCAATAATACCCGTATTATCGTGCCCTCGCCTTCCACGCTATGCACAGACATCGCACCGCCATGCCCGCGCACAATGCCCAGTGTTGCACTCATGCCCAAGCCTCGCCCTGTAAACTTCGTCGTAAAGAATGGCTCAAACATCCGCTGAATCGTATCGCCACTCATACCACAGGCATTATCACTGACTTCAATAAAAGCATACTGACCAGCCTGCACGCCTTCCTCAGCATAACAGCTCTGCAAGAATGCCTGCGAGGCATGCATCACACCCGTACTCACAACAATCTTGCCAGCCTTCTTATCCATTGCCTCATTGGCATTGGTTAATAGGTTCATCACAATTTGTTGAATTTGTGCACTGTCTGCACATATCAACGGCATAGATTTTTCCAACTTATAATCCAATACAACATGTTTGGAGCGTGTAACCTCCAATAATTCGCCAATATCTTGCACCAATTGGGATACATGAACTTCAGTTTGACTAAAGCTCCCGTGCCCAGAATACGCCAACATTTGCTGACATAAATCAGCCGCATGTTCACTTGCCTTATGAATACGCTGCAAACATTTTTTCGCTATTTTTTTCTTTCCACCCAAGTTCAACAATGCCACATCAGCATTACCCATTACTGTAGAAAGTATATTATTAAAATCGTGTGCGATGCCACCAGCCAACACACCCAAAGATTCCAAACGTTGTGTATGCTCAACTTGCTCTCGCATATGCTCACGCTCTTTTTCTGCCTGCAACTGTGCTGAAATATCTAAAAAGGTAACCACCGAACCGCTCAATACCCCTTCAGCATCACGTATGGGTGTCGCATGGTAAGATACTTCAAAACAACTGTCATCAGCCCGCCAGAATACCTCATCTTCAACCCGTATTGCCTCACCTGTCTGCAGAATAGCTGTAATTTTACATGCATCATCTGGCATGACTCCACCATCTTCATAATGATGATGAATAAGTTCATGTATGCGTTGACCAATCACCTGATCGGCATGATCATAACCCAATAACGCCAAACCTTGCTGATTGATAAAGGTGCAAACGCCCTGCATATCCATATCAAATACGCCTTCCGCCAATGAATCAAGCAACAAATGCATACGTTTACGCGAGCGTTGCAGCTGCGCTGTTCTATCCTCCACCATAGCCTCAATCAAACGCGTGCGGCGATAGACAAGCAAGGTCAACAGTGCCAGCAAAGCACTCGTTAATAGACCACCATAAAATACATTCCAAGCATTCACAACAGGGTGAGCGATTAAAAAACCTGGAGCACTGTCATAATCCAAACGCAACTGCAAACCATTGGTGGAAATAACATCATGCCAATGAAATTTACGCTTATCTGTACTATTTGGATAGGCCAATCGGCTACGCGAAGGGTGTTTATAAATAACCTGTTCAGCACCATCTTCAAGTAAGGTATAACGAATATCTTGCCCTGCTACAGGCAAATGAGCGACCCCTTTCTCTACCACGTCAGAGAAATCCCATGCCATAATAAGTATTCCCAATTTAGCTTGGGGTTTGTGAATCGGAGTCACCTCAATGACCCACGGCACGTTATCTTTGACATATAGCAAAGAAATACCTTGGCCAGTTTTCACAGCCTTTTTCAGGGAAATATCAAAGTTTGGAATATCCATCCATAAATCTTTCCCCAAAGGCGAGCGCTGTTGAAAATAGTGAATAATCTTATCCTCATCATACATACCATTCAAAGCAACATCTTCAATCCAGTCCACGTCCTGTATGGCAGGCGAAAATCCTAAAAAAATATCTTTAAGCGTATCAAATTCCTCAGAAGATAGGGCTTCACCACCCTTATTATGCACTGCTTGTTCTACCAGCTTCTTAAACCTGTCATTTTTTCCAGATAGCCCCTCAAGAGCCACTAAGATTCCAGCTGTATGATCTTGACCTCGAAAAGCATATTCCCGTTGAAACTGCTCATTTTCCTGAATATATTCATATTCAAAAAAACCCCAGCTTAACAAACATCCAATAATCAATACCAAAACAGGCAAAGTATAAAAACGAAATAATGAAGATAATCTAGACATAACGACAATAATAGATTCTCAAGGTCGTTATAACAACCATAGTGATTCAAGCATTGAATTAGTATTTAATCGTCATACCCGCGAAGGCGGGTATCCATTGATGTACATCATTCAATGCTTGAATCACTATACATCACACTCAAGGCTGAATTTAATGAAATTTTAACTGCAACATGCGTCCACCAGAAATGTCTGCGATTTTTTGGAATGCAACTTTGGTGGAGGTATCACTATTACCAAGTGGAAGTGTAAAAACAGGGGCTTTAATAGCATGGTAGTGTACTTTATCCGTAGGAGGCTCATCACCAATAAGCATATAAGC